>NZ_CALETC010000088.1:0-65436 GCF_937920065.1 Acetomicrobium mobile | reverse complement strand
TCAGATACTCATCGATCAGGGTAGGTACACCCCACATTACAATAAGGGCATATAAGGCATAATTTGTCAGAGTTTCGCCCAAAGAAACTTTGAGTCGCTCCTTAGCATAGGCAACACTTCTATCCCACTTGAAAGAAGGCAAGTAAGTTGTCTCCTTATAATCTAAAGGAAGGCCTGTTTTCCCTTTCAGGTAACGCCATTCGAGCAAATGCAACAAAGCCTCCCACAGTGCTGCACTTCCCCAAAGGAGCCAAAATAAGACTCTCCACATATTCACGCTAATCTTCGCTCCACGTCATGGGATGAGGGATCTTAGCGTACTTGCTGCGCCGCAGATGTCCTTTTGCGATACTACGGCCGATATTACGGCAACGCCCACTGCTCCGGCTTGCAAAGCCCTTTTAACGTTATGCGCTCCGATCCCGCCAATTGCCACGCAGGGAAGCGAAGTGCTTTTGCAAACTTCTTCTAGCCCTTCGATGCCTATTGTCTTTGCATCGGACTTGCTCGACGTGCCAAAAACGTCCCCCACACCAAGGTAGGCAGCTCCCCCTCTTTCAGCTGCTGCTGCTTGAGCGGGAGTCCTGACGGAAATTCCGATTATAAAACCGGGGGGCGTTATCTTCTTCGCGGCCTGTAGGGGTAAATCTTCTTGCCCCAAATGCACTCCGTCCGCATCGGCAGCAAGAGCTACATCCAGTCTGTCGTTGACTATAAACAGTGCGCCCCTTTCGCTGCAGACTTCTTTAACGATCAGGGCTGCTCTATAAAAATCGCGTCCTTTCATCACCTTGTCGCGAAGTTGAATGGCCGTAGCCCCACCGGCTATGGCCAAACGAGCTTGCTCACGCAAGGGAACGCCTTTCCCCAGTATTCTGTCCAAGATAACGTAAAGTTTCAACTTATCCTTCAAATCCAACAACTTCACCCTCTTGTTAGTTTAGAAGTCAATCTTTTCCCATTGGGAGATCTTAAAAGACCTCGGGTTTCTCGTATAAGCATAAAGAGCGTCAAAAAGGTGTGGGCGAAAGGTGCCGGGGCCTTCGGATTCCCTTACCGCCCTTTCAGCAGCAGCGCCCATGAGCGCGAGGGCAGTCATAGATGCTATAAGCGGTTCTGCAACGGTCATGCAGGCTGCTATCATAGTGCCAACATAACATCCAGAGCCGGAGACAAGGGAAAGCCACTCATGGCCGCTTTTTAACGAGTAAACCGCCTTTCCGTCGGATACGTAATCCGTCGGACCTGTTGCAACGGCTATGCAGTCGTGTTTCCTGGCCGTGAATTTTGTGGCTAGGGCTGCACGGGGAGAACCTACCGAATCAACACCACGTACCTGAGCTTCTTCCCCACCGAGAAGCGAGATCTCGGCCCCATTACCCTTAACGACGCTAAAGGCCTTTGTATCGAGCAATCTTTCCACCAGGCCCATCCTCATTTTAGTGGCCCCGTAACCCACAGGATCTAAAAGAGCAGGCTTGCCAAGCTCGCGGGCTTCTCTAGCGGCGGCAAACATCGCTTCAATCCCTTCTTTAGATGGAGTTCCTATATTAATCACTAAAGAGTCGGCAGCTATGACCAGCTCAACCGCTTCTCCCGGATACAAAGACATGACCGGCGAGGCTCCGATTGCCAAAGCCAAATTGGCTTGCTCCCCGATGGCCACCATATTGGTCATGTGATATACCAACGGCCGCCGCGATACCATCTCCTCTATGACCTTAGCAAAGTCAAATTCATCGTTATGATCTGACATTTTTCATCCTCCCGCCGAATAGCGCAATTAAAACGAAAGCCTAATTATCTGGTTCCAACCAATCTATCTTAAATATGTGGCCCACGCATCCATATCCCTTTCCGCCTTTAAATCTATGTTCAATGGCGAGCCTGGTATAATCGCGTGCCCTTTTTATAGCTTCAAGGACGTCAGTTCCGGCTGCAAGTTCCGCAGCAATAGCGGCCGATAGGGTACACCCCGTGCCGTGGTGATCTTGAGTATCTATTCGCTTTTGCTCAAAAATATGAAAATTTCCCTCGTAATAGAATAAATCGACCACTTTTGCCCCCTCAAGATGACCTCCTTTTATCAGCACGCCTTTCGGACCTAAATCGGCAATCACTTCAGCTGCCTCCTGCATTTCAGCCACAGAGGTAATTGTCATGCCGCTCAACTTTTCTGCCTCGGGTATGTTTGGGGTCACAATGAAAGCAAGAGGCAAAAGCTCTCCTTTTAAGGCATCGACAGCAGCGCCAAACATCAAGGGATCGCCGCTTTGAGCTACCATAACGGGATCAACGACTAATTTGGCCACCCTGTGAACCTTCATGTTTTCAGCTACTTCAGAAATTGTCTCTTTTCTCGAGAGCATTCCAGTCTTTACCGCACCGACGGAGAAATCCGTCAATACAGCATGAATCTGTGCCCTGATAATGTCGGTGGGAATGTCAAAAACCCCGTGTACTCCCAAGCTATTCTGAGCAGTAACAGCTGTCAACGCTGCGGTGCCAAAAACACGCAAGTGCAGAAAAGTAGCAAGATCTGCCTCTATCCCTGCTCCTCCGCCGGAATCGCTTCCAGCAATTGTCATCGCTATGCCTCTATAAGTATGAGTCAACTTCATCCCTCCAAACCTTTGTGTTATACGTTAAATCGTATTTCGATGATATCTCCATCTTTGACAACGTAATCTTTGCCTTCTAAGCGCAGTAAGCCCTTCTCCCTCACTGCAGCCATTGAAAATCTATGCTCCTTAAAATCGTCAAAATGCACTACCTGGGCTCGTATGAAACCTCTTGCCATATCGGTATGAACAGTACCTGCCGCATCCAATGCAGTGGAGCCCTGAGGGATCGTCCAGGCGCGAACCTCATCATCCCCAATGGTGAAAAAGGAAATCAGCCCGAGCATCTTATAGGCTTCCCGTATGAGCCTTTCCCTGCCAACTTCCTTTATTCCTAACTCCTCCATGAATTCCTTTTGGTCCTCTAAAGAAAGATCCGCCATCTCCATTTCCATTCTACCGTACATTTTGATAAGAGAAAGGCCACGATCCGAAACGAGTTTCACCATCTCCTTGTAGCCTGGGATTCTTTCATCGGTCATCTGTGTTTCATCTAGGTTTAGGACGATCAATTCTGGTTTAAGCGTCAAAAAAGAGAAACCTTTGGCTTTTTTAAGTTCCTCAGCGGTGAGTTCAAGCTCTCGCAAAGGCCGCTCCGAAAAAAGATGGGAGTGGCATTTCTCAAGCAATTTCTTTTCTTCGTTTTCCTCTTTTTGTAAAACCTTCTTTTTTGCAAGTCTATCCAATCGATTTTCAATGACCAACAGATCTCTAAATATCAACTCGGTCTCTACTATATCGAAATCCCTGACAGGGTTTATATCTCCTTCCGGATGAGGAACTTCAGGGTTATCAAAACACCTTATAACGTGAATTAACGCATCTGATTCGGCAACGAAAGATAAAAAGGCATTGCCCAAGCCGGCGCCTTTGCTCGCATCTTTTGAAAGTCCCGCAAGGTCAACGAATTCTATCTGGGCGGGAACCACCTTTTTGGGCTTATAAACTTGAGCAAGCTCTTCCAGTCTGGAGTCAGGCACATCTACTACAGCACGGTTCGGTTCCATGCGTCCACCTGCATAGGATTTCACCTCAGCACCAGCGGAAGTCACTACATTAAAAATCGTCGTCTTTCCGGATAAAGGTAGTCCAATAATTCCGCAATTTAACACGATCATCACCCCTTTCTTGAGTGCACATTACATTTTAATTCCTAAAATCTGTTCCAAATGACCTAAAGATTATATAAGCACAAATTTTGCTATGAGCCCAATCCAATACAGCTTTCAGCCTGTCGCTTAAAATAGCCCTGGCTCCGCTATAGGAAAGCCATCTATATTCATGATGCTCCGGGCGTCCAAGCTCTGATGAAATAGGTAAAAAGACATCTTTAGACTTAGACTCGGCAATGTAAAATCTGGCAACCTTGCCCTTACCGTATGGGGGCGTCTCGATGTAATCATCGAAAAACTGTAGGTCTTTTAATCCCGTTTCCTCAGCAATCTCACGTTTAGCTGCATCTAAGGGATCTTCCGATGGCTCAATCTCACCCTTTGGAAAATCCCAATTATTGTAAGCTCTGAGCAACAAGTATAAAGGCCTACCCTCTTCAAGCAAAAAAACTACCGCACCAGAACTTTTGCTTTTTACTCTCATCTTTTTAATCCACTCCTATTTAACTTTGCCGCGCCATACCTTCTAAATTTATGCTACCATTATGTCCTAGCTAGTTAATATTAGCACGATCTTTTAATCGTAAATATAACCTACCGCATTTTCCTCCTTTATTTTAATATAATCACGTCAAAGCGGTGGTTCCGATGAGAGGTTCCCTTCTCTTTGATAGGTTTAAAGCAAAAATTGATCAAAGGAGTTGACATTAATGAAGAAACGAAGCTTTTTAACATGTTTACTCGTAATGGTCTTTACGGCACTGATGGGCATATATACTCTTAGTGCCCAGGGGAATGCTTTAACCCCGCTTGCTCCGTCTAAGATTGATGTCTTTCCTGAAGGCGCCTTTCTTTACTTTGAAGTACCCCCTGGAGAGACAAATGTTATCCTTCCTCCATCAATAGATCCTAACAGCATATCCGTACATCCCGATAACGGCGTCAATATAATTAAGCTAGAGCGGGATATGATCTTTCTCGATCAATGGTTTCCCCCGGAGCTAGAGGCTTTAAGGGATCAAATTAGCTTAAAGTTGACGCAGATTTCAGAAACCGAGTCCCAACTATATGCTTTAAGGCAATCCGCGAAAATACTTGAAAACACTGTCCTCCCACTTGATACTTCTAAGGGAATGAAAATCATTGAGGAATTGCAAAAAGAAAGATATGACATCGAACAAAAAGTTTGCAATTTAGAGATAAAACTAGAAGAACAAAAAGCGGGTTTAAAAATTTTGCAGAATCGCTGGAATGAACTTCGCCCAAAAAATGACTTTGCCGCGAACATAAAGCTGTCTTCGTCCGGAAAAGGAAAAATAACCATCAGGGCCTTTAGCAGCGAGGCTGGCTGGCAACCCCTTTATTACGCAAATTACGACTCTCAAAAGGGAGCATTGACGCTTGACCTCAAGGCTGAAATTATGCAAAAAACCGGAATTCCTTGGAAAGGAGAGATAAAACTTTATACCAACCCCGCACAAAATGAGGTTGAACTTCCGGAGCTTCCGCCCTTAATCGTTGAGTTTCGAGAACCTATCAGTATAAAAAGTCTTTCCACCAAAGCAGAAGACTTTGCTCAAGAAGCTATCGCAAGGAAGGAATCCCTTCCTGGTCTCGTATACACTATAAAGGATCAAGTTTCAGGAACTGGGACTCCTACGATATTGCCGCTTGAAAGATACAACGGAAAAGTAGATGCAGAAATAATCTGCTTGCCACAAATTGATTCGCAGGCCTGGATCATTGCTCAAACGAGCCCCCTAGATAAGTCCCTTTTAGAAGGGAAAGTTTATCTTTCGATAGACCATACACCCACAGGAATTACAACTATTCAAACCACGAGCATGGGTGAAAGTCTTCGTTTGTCTATGGGTAGAGTGCCATTGGTAATGGCAAAAAAGGAGGCTTTGATACCAAAATCCGGAGAGAAGTGGACCAAGGGAACCCTCGTAGACGGATATGATATTCACGTAGTAAACGGACTTTCAAGCGAAATAACGGTTAGTGTAATAGACAGAATTCCCGTTAGCACTCATCAAGACATAAAGGTAGACGTAATAAACATTGACCCCAAACCAACAGAAATGACGCAAAAGGGACTTTATACATGGAACTTAAAGCTAAAGCAGGGAGAAGAAAAAACGATAACCGTGAAATACGAGATAACCTATCCGGAGAACAGGGAAATCATCATACATCCAACCTTTTAAGTCGCCATAGTTCTTGGCATCCGTCTTGTTTTCCTTGACAAGTTATTGTTGAGGGTATAAATTTGGTTAGGCTAACTTCTTCTAACTAACTTTTGTATCCTAAAAGGGACGATAAATGCGCATCACATTATGAAAGGAAGTATTCATGTACATGACAGAACGAGCTGAAGAACGAGAAAAAAACATACCCCTTGTTCTATTGGCCAGCGGTCGAGTTGCAGAGATTGTTTCTCTACCGCTGGGTCAATGTGGAAGGAGGCTTGAGGCGTTGGGGCTCAGGCCGGGCAAAAAAATAAAAAAACTTCACGGCATGCCTTTTTGTGGTCCTGTTGCGTTAGATATAGACGGAAGACAAGTTGCTATTGGATATGGGGCAGCATCAAGCATCATCGTAAAGCCAGTGGAAAATGATCTTTCGGAGTGAATGAAGTGTCTTGTCGCGGTATATTCAACAAATTATTGAAAAAAAACAAAGGAGCAAAAGAAGACCACTTTACGAACGAGAAAAGCAGCAATCGAGTTGACACCTTTGACCATGATGTTTTCCAAAAAATAACGTTTCCTTCATGTGTCATGGGGACACAATGTAGCGAATGTCCTTTGGCTTTGCAATGCAAGAGAAAGGACGGTAAAAATCCACCAGTCTCGGCAAAGGTAGGTCGCGAACTCAAGAAAGTGCTGTTGATGGGCAATCCAAACGTGGGTAAAAGCGCCATATTTTCCCGCTTAACAGGGCTACACGCCATCTCTTCCAATTATCCCGGCACTACTGTCAGTTTCTTGGAGGGCTCAGTTGTAGTAGAGGGAGAAACATATAAACTCATTGATGTCCCCGGAGCTTACACATTAGACCCCACAAACGAGGCAGAAGAAGTAGCCCTTCGCATCTTAAACGAAGGGGCAGACATAGTTGTCATTGTTTTAGACGCAACGGCATTGGAAAGAAACCTCTATTTGGCTCTTCAGATTTTAGAAAAAGGTTACCCTTCCATATTGGTTTTAAATATGATAGATGAAGCCAGGCACAAGGGCATACATATCGATTCAAAGGTGCTGGAAGAAGAGCTTGGCGTGCCAGTGGTACCCACCGTTGCAGTTACGGGAGAAGGAATTTCAGCACTGAAAGCAGCACTTCACGAAGCACGTCCATCTTTGATACTGCCAATGAGCAAGGACGAGCGTTGGCGCTTAATTGGTGATATAGTAATGCGCGCCCAAATCGTAACGCACAGACATCATACCCTTCGTGACCGGCTAGAAGACTTAAGCGTCCACCCCGTCTCAGGAATGCTTTTAAGTATCTTGGTTATGACCTTAAGCTTTTATGCGGTTAGAGCTATTGGTGAAGGTTTAATAAGCTACCTATTCGAACCTTTTTTTAATTCAGTATGGGGACCGTGTTTGAGTGCCATATCAAGCGCACTTGGTGGATCAGGTTTTCTCCACGATATTTTGATCGGGCATCTAATAGACGGAAGTCTGGATTGGGAACAAAGTTTTGGAATTCTATCTACAGGACTTTATGTTGAATTCGCCATGGTCTTTCCTTACATCGTCTCCTTTTACTTAGTTCTTTCGCTGTTGGAAGATATAGGATATCTACCCCGATTAGCCGTCCTGTTCGACGCATTGCTCCACAGAATAGGCCTTCATGGTTTTGCCATAGTTCCTACTCTTCTGGGATTGGGATGTAATGTCCCCGGAATTTTAGCAACGAGAGTTCTGGAATCAGAGCGTGAACGATTCATCGCAGCAACATTAATTTCTGTCGCGATTCCTTGCGCCGGACTTCAAGCCATGATATTTGGCGCAATAGGTTCATTTGGCATGGGATATGTTGTTATGGTATATGTCTCCCTTTCCTTGGCGTGGTTGATATTGGGATTTATACTCAATAAAACCTTATCCGGACATAGCCCGGAGCTCATTGTGGAAATCCCGCCTTACAGGTTGCCATCCCTTCGTGATCTGGGTTTTAAACTTTGGTTTCGCATATCAGGGTTTTTGCTTGAGGCGACACCATTGGTGTTAATAGGAATTTTCATCGCCAATTTACTATACTCCAGCCCAGCTTTGCCCTTTATATCAAACATCTTAAGCCCCTTTGCCCACCTGCTCGGTCTTCCGCCAGAAGCGATGGGTGCCATACTTCTCGGGCTTTTGAGGAAGGATGTAGCAGTAGGATTACTACTGCCTTTGCACCTAACTCCACAACAACTAATCGTCGCTACCGTAGTATTGGCCATGACATTTCCGTGTATTGCCACCTTCGTAGTACTTTTCAAAGAGTTAGGCGCAAAAAGATTAATTCAAAGCGTGCTTATCATGGTGTCCATAGCCATGATCACTGGCGTTGCTTTGAACCTTCTTTTCTCGCTTATGACTATTTAGGATTCAGGCTGCGTGATTGGGTGGAAAGAGAAGCTGAAACTTACTCTAAATCGCTAAATTTCACCTTAAAACACCTTAAAGCCGCTATAACGGCACTGCCAAACGTCCACCTTGCCATTCTTCAATGTGCCAAGGCACGTCAAATACATAACTTAAAATGTTGGCATCAATCTCTTTAGAACTGCAAAAGCAGTGAATAACGCCTTCCTTCATTAGCGCAATTTTGTCAGCAAAACGAAGCGCTAAGTTTATATCGTGCATCACGCAAAGCGCCGCCTTTTTACCTTTAATGTATCTTTGCAGTACCTTCATTATCGCAACGGAATGCTTCGGATCAAGCGCACTAGTCGGTTCATCCAAAAGCAAAAAAGACGTGTCTTGTGCAAGACACTGAGCGAGGAACACCCTTTGCACTTCTCCCCCCGATAACGTGGTGATTAAACGTTCATCGAAGCCTTCCATTCCAACTTCACTAAGACAACGTTGGGCTATTTCTACATCTTTTACGCCATAGTTGCCAAGAAAGGGAAGCCATGGATATCGTCCCAGCAAAACTATGTCCATAACCCTAAAGGGCGTTGTTACTTGCAGTTTTTGAGGCATATATGCAATTGACCTTGCCAGCATTTTGCGGGCCAAGCTTTCTATTGGTTGTCCTAAAACCTTTACTTCACCTTTCTTGTCAGCCAACCTAGCAAAGGCCTTAAGCATGGTGCTCTTGCCACTGCCATTGGGGCCAATTACTGCCACTAATTCTCCGCTTTGTACTTCGATCGAGACATTATGAACAATTTCCTTCTCGCCATAATAAACGGAGACATCGGTTGCATCAAGTATTATCGGTCTTGCAGGTCCAGACTTGCTCAATGCCAAAACACCGTCCAATTCATGAAGACTTAAAAAGAAGCACGCAAAAAATTGGTCCGCCGATGAGGATGGTCAATACTCCCACTGGCAAAGATCCCAGAGCCCTAGCAGCGATATCTGCCCATAGCAAAATGAGACCTCCGCCAATCCAAGAGGCAAAAAGAAGTCGCTTGTGGGAATGTCCTACTATCATTCTAAATAGATGTGGCACTATTAGGCCGACAAACCCTATGACTCCACAATAAGAAACAGCTAATGAAGTGATGAAGGAAGCCACACAGAGTAGGATCCATCTCACGCGCACGATATCGACCCCTAAAGTTTCGGCCTTTCCCTCCCCAAGCGATACCAAATCCAGCTCCCTATGCAACAATAAAAACAATAGTGCCACACATGACCCGAGAAGACAACCGGGCAGCCATTTCCAACTTGCCGAATTAAAACTCCCCATTACCCAAAAAAAGAAAGCCCCAAGTTTCTCAGGGAACAAAGTTTGAAGCAACATCATTAGAGCTTGAAGAATGCTGCTTACAACTACTCCCGATAAGATGAGCCTCGTGGGATCCACAGAGCGAGACCTATGGCTTAAAGCCCATACACCAAAAAGGGTTAGGATGCCCCCCAAGAACGCAAATAACCTGATAAGGCTAAAGTTAAAGGCAATGGCTAAAGTTGCTCCCAATGCTGCCCCTGAAGCGACACCCAGGGTATAGCTTTCTGCTAGCGGATTTAGAAGAAGCCCCTGATAGACTGCCCCAGATGCCCCTAAGATTGAGCCAACTAGAAAAGCTATAAGTGTCCTTGGAAGTCTTACAAAAAGAAGAATTGCGCTGTAAACTTCACTGGAGGTTTCATAGTCTGTAGAAAAAAGAATAGTTGCTTTTGAAAAAACTGCACTTACCACTTCCTTTATTGGTATGCGAACTTCTCCCACTGAAAGAGAAATGCAAATGCTCACTAACGTCACAAGCAAACTTGCCATTACAAAGAAAAGATAACTTTTCTTGCTCACCAAATTCTCCTTTCTTCGCTAAGAGTGCACCTTATCTTACTCGATCGTGACACGGACCAAATTTTTAAACGGAACCTCTCGATGCCGTAACACGTTGATTAAAAGTCTTGCAGCCAAAATCCCCATCTCGAAAGATGGAAAATAAAGGGAATATCCGCCTAGGGCTTTTGCGTAATTTCTTTCGTTAAATAGCAATAATAAATCACCCTTTGAAAATTCTTCGCCTTGACCTTCATTGCTTAAACTAGTTTCGCACTCATCGTAGATTAGCCGCGATATTCCACCTGGCAAAGACCCATCGCAGATCCAAAGGACATTATCGCAATTGCCTCTATACTCTTTTAGTTCACGCCTTAAAATTAAATTAACCTTGGTTTCTCCCACGAAGGCTATCTGCCTTCCAGCAGCTAACTTCTTTATCCCCTCTGCAGTATCGGACCAAAAGGGTGACACACAGACATAATTATCCACCGTCTCACCGATAATTACCATTGGCACACTTACATCCGATGGAGGGTTTCCGATCCATATCATGCCTTCCGCCTTATGAACCATCGAACGGGACTTTACGAAATTGGCATCAAAATCATCTGCCACATATACTATTGGCTCTTTGCCTACAGTAGCCAATATACGGCCGACGCCTTTAAGGAATTTATTCATCTGGGGAACTTCCTGTTCTTCGAAGACAATGGATACAAAACCAGACTTCTTTTCAGATAAGCCACGTGCTAGGGCATTTGGCTTGTAGTCTAAGCGTCTTATGACTTCCCATACTCTTTCCCTGGTCTTTAAAGATATTCTAGGGTCTCCTCGCAAAACGCGGCTAACGGTAGCCTTATCAACACCTGCCTCCTTTGCCACGTCTACCATTGTAACGGACATACATTTCACCTCTAGCCAATATTTCTTGCCTTTGTGCCTTTGATTGATGTCTCAATCGATTTAAACCGAGCGCCTCCTGAGTACTACTTTATCATCTCTGAGATAAAAGATCTCTCGCCAATATAATATACAACAAGGCAGGAACTAGATAGTCCCTGCCTTGTTTGGGGGGCGTTAGGCTAGCAAATTAATATTTTGCCCTATACCTATACTCTCAAACATCTTCTGCAGCATAACTTGCTGTAACTCAAGGCTCTTCTTTAGCATTGTCATCGCAATAACGCCCTCTACGTCTCTAAGAGCTTCGCCATGTACAATGCTGCTAACTTGACCGATCTCCATGGGCACCACCTCCAACCGTAGCCCCATTAACATTATCGGAGGCATTCATTCATTTATTGAGAAAGCTTAGGCAGGATAACGATCTTTTGACCGATTTTGGCCATTTTAACGACCTCTAAAAGATTGTCGTTCGCCATGCGGATACATCCGTGGCTTGCATTTTTTCCTATTTCATGTAGGTGATCTTCGTCGGTTCCGTGAATACCAATGCCCTTCCAACCTGTCTTAAGCCGTATGAAATAGGGACCATAACCGATTCGTTCTTTTGTTACACTATCTTCGTAAAATCCCCAATGACGAGCATCTTCGATAGATTCTATTTGAAATATGCCCTCGGGGGTGCGCATGTCTCCCACTCGCTGTTTTTGTCCCGGATTTCTTCCCGTAGCAACTACCCATCCGCCGTGTACTATCTTATCGATTTCCGAGAGTGCAAGTAAAAGATGCTCCTCCTTGAGACATACCCAAGTTATATCCGCTACTTCATGGGATTTTACATGAGTTGCTAGCTTAACATCTTGCAATTCTTCAGGAGATAATCCTAGCTCGATCGAAAAATATCTCTGCGCTGTTAGAATTAGCGTTTCTGCATCGAGCTTAAAATGTGTCTGAGCTTGAACATGTGAAGGACTGAGCACCACGAAAAGACAAATTAAAAAAATCAAGATTAATTTTTCACTATTTTTTCTAAAAGTTGAAATTTTTAGGTTAAGTCTTTCTTTCATGTCATTTCTTTTCATTTACGCAATAACCTCGCATTGACACGAACTATTGCAATACTTCAGATCGATTCAAAACAACTTCCACCGATGAACTCACGGATTATCGAGTTATTTGGAACCTCATCGGCAGGCATAAATGGCACATAGTGCAAAAAAGTTAAAAGCCTTTGAGCCTCTCCAAACATCGGCGAATCTTCGTGCACATTTCTAAGCAAAGGCTCAACATAACCCTTAAGTACGGCAAGTTCATAAACTGTAGCAGAGTTAAACATTGCATGAGCCCTTTCTTGATAAGGAAAGATATGTCGTTGAGCACCCCTTATTACTGAAGGCCATTGAAGCAAAGTAGCCTCAGGCGATTTTCCTCTGGTTCGATTGTCTCTTACTAAACGCCTAATTAAACGATTGTCAGTAGTACTTGTCCTATTATGGCGATCCAGATTTATGCCAGTCAGAGGAGATACATAGAGTCGCCACTTCTGCTCCTCAGGGACACTTTGAGTAACTAGTTCGTTTAAACCATGTATCCCCTCTACTATCAAAATATCCTCTTTTCCCAATCTCAATGCTGGGCCTCTTTCTCTTTTGCCGGTGAAAAAATTAAAGCGAGGCATCTCGACCTCTTCGCCTCTGAGAAGTCTAACGAGATCATCATTTATAAGATCCAGGTCTAGAGCTTCAAGTGCTTCAAAGTCATAATTTCCCTTCTCATCCCTGGGAGTTTTATCTCTTTCGACGAAATAATCATCCAGCGAAACTATGAAGGAGCGCTTACCAAAGACCTGAAGCTGAATGCGCAATCTCTGAGCTGTCGTTGTTTTACCCGATGCCGAAGGACCTGCTATGCAGATTAGCCTAATACTTTGTTTGCTTGCAACGATTTCAACCAAACGGGATAACCACTGGGAATGCAACGCTTCCGATATTTGTATAATATCGTTCGATTTCCCCTTGGAGACTAAGGCGTGTAGGCCTTCCATAGTGTTGATCCCAAGGATATCAAGCCACTTAGCATACACTGCAAAGACTTCTGCCAGGCGCTTTGATGGCATAAATGGAGGAAGTCCTTGCGGGTAGGCAACTGTAGGAAAACGCAAAACCATCCCTCGGTCGTAAGGGATGAGGTCGTATATCTTCATATATCCAGTTGATGGAGCCAGTGGAGCGTAATAGTATCCATAGGTTCCGTCGCATTTGTAAACTTCTATCGGATCGACCGCTGTCCATCGCAGCAAGTTCGCTTTATCTAAATTTCCCTGACGCGTGAAAATTCTCCTAGCCTTGTCACCTGATAGCACTTCTCGCTTAATAGGTATATTAGCGCTGACCAATCGATCTAGCTCAGTTTTAATAGTTTGAACTTTTTCCTCTGAAACTTCTCCTGATTCAAGCTCACAGTAATACCCATCACTTATAGAATGCCTGATAAATACATCCTCAGACAGCGCATATTTAGAAGCAAGCACCAGCAAGAAGCTCAAGCTCCTTCTGTAAACTTCCATTCCCTCAAAACTGGATGTGTCTACAAACTCTACGAAACAATCATCGTCTACAATCCAGTCCAAGGGTCGCAAGTAGTTGTTCACCCTCCATGCTACGATGTTGGATTCCCCTTTTTTACCACAGACTGCAAGGACATCTTGCCCTCTCAAAGGCTCTTCGGCCGATAATTTGCAATTATCCTTAACGTCAACTATAAACCCCATGTTCGCTACCTCTTGCCCCCATATATTTATGTAGACTCATAACCATTTTGCTGCGCTTGCCTTAAAAATGACGTATATATCCATGCCCGGATGGAGATTTAGGTCCATAACGGCATCTTTAGTAAGAAAGGCAACCAAAGTTATATCGCCAACGGATACGTGCACCCGAACCTGATCGCCATTATGGTAAGTCATCTGCGTAACAAATCCGCGCAACACATTACGAGCAGAACTTTTTTCCCCATGGCTCGCAAGCAGTATTTCTGAAGGGCTAATTGAGATGACTTTTGACTCGGAAGGCTCTCCCGATACAAAGATTTTTTGCCCATCCCTCAAGGTTTTACAATATAACCCGGTTTCCAACTTTTTCCACGGGCCAGGGATGATGTTTTCGGGGCCCTGTTGTATGATTCTACCTCCCCACAAAGTTAGGACTTCGTCAGCTACACTATAAAGCCAAAGCAAATTGTGACTCACTACTATTATGGTGGTCTTCCATTCCTCTTTTGCTCTGACTACAGCATCGTTTATCAAGGACTCGGAAACTGCATCGACATTAGCAGTGGGTTCGTCGAGTAAAAGAACTTTGGGTCTAAGAACCAGCCTGGAAGCCAATGCCACGCGCTGTGCTTCCCCCCCTGACAATTCATACCATTTTCGATTGGCAAACTCCTTCGGCGACAATCCGACCATTTCAAGTGCTTCATTGACCCTGTGCTTCATCGAAAGGGGGTCCATGCCCCTCAGTTTCAAACCATAAGCCACGTTATCCTTTACTTTACGCGTTAATAACCTTGAATCCTGCAACAGCATCGTAACCTCACGACGAAGGAAGGGCATCATTTTTGGAGCCACCAAGGAGCCATTGTAAAAGACCTCCCCCATAGTAGGCTCGTCAAGAAATGCCAAAATTCTAAGCAACGTGGTCTTTCCACTACCATTCGGTCCAACAAGAGCGTATATTTGACCACCTTCGATTGCCAAGTGATTAATGGAGAGGGCACATCTTCCATTATAATATCGTTTTATATTTTTTAATTCATAAAGCATATTGCTCACCTTGACTGTCTCCTTCTTTTTGCAAAGGATAAAGTACCATTAACTATAAAAGCGATTAATAATAATATAAAGCCTAAAGCCATGCCCATTGCAAACTGTCCCTTATTTGTTTCAAAGGCCATGGCAGTTGTAATGGTCCTAGTTCTCCACTTAATGTTGCCACCGAGCATTGTAGCCACGCCAACTTCGGATATAATGCGGCCATATGCAGTAACAGCGGCCATTAGCATTCCATATCGTCCTTCCCACAAAATATCAAGCGCTAGTTTTCTGCCAGCAGCTCCAAGCGTGAGTAAGGTATCCTTAACCGACAGATCGAGCTCTTCGATTGCCTGCGCTGACAAGGCTATGACAATAGGAAGGGCTAAAACAACCTCACCAATTGCAACCCCTGGGAGGGTGAAAAGAAGGTTTAAGTTGCCCAAAGGCCCGCGACTGGATATGAAAGCGTAAACCCACAATCCAACTACAACTGTGGGAAGCGCAAGCAGAGCATCCACGACAGATCTAACAAAGTTTTTACCTGGGAAATTTGTGTAGCCAAGCAAAAAACCCGTAGGGAGACCTATTACCAGAGTAAAGAAAATCGACATTGAGGAAACCTTTAAAGTTGCAAATACGGCCGTATAAACTTCCTCGTCACCGCTTAAGAGCAAAACAAAGGCTTCTTGAATTCCCGCAAGGATATAGTCCACGGAATCCGCCTCCCTTAAAAATTAAAAAAAATGATCACCGTGAGTTAAATATGATAACATATAAACCAGCAAGCCGTCGCAGGGGGATGCGACGGCTTGAATGGGGGATTGGAGCATTTCTATAAGCTCAAAACACGTAGGATGTCACTATTTAGACTGAGAGGCTACGTCGGCATTTGGGAAGAAAAGCTGCTTGCCCATCAGTCGAAAATCTTCTATTGCCTGCTGTGCCCTCGGGCTGGCCATCCATTCTATAAATTTCTTTGCCAAGTCGTACTTCGCCTTGGGACAACGCTCCGGATTTACGGCAATTACGCTGTATTGATTGAGCAAATAAGGATCGCCCTCAGAAAGTATTACGAGCGGTGGTTTTCCCTCATAATTTGCTTCATACTTTATATATGTGCCTCTGTCGGTAAGGGTGTATCCTTTCTTTTCAGCAGCGACGTTTATCGTGATCAACATGCCTTGACCTGTCTGAACATACCATTCTTCCTTATCGGGAACATCCAACCCAGCTTGTTGCCAAACGAACTTTTCTTTCATGTGAGTTCCAGATTCATCTGCCCTGCTGACAAAGATGGCTTTCTTTTCAGCGATCTTTTTAAATGCCTCCGTCGATGTCAAGCCTTTTATGCCAGCCGGATCATCCGCGGGACCGATTATAATGAAGTCGTTGTACATCACTTGAGTCCTATCGACACCATATCCCGCTTCAACAAACTTTTTCTCCGAATCGGGATCATGAACCAGCAGCACATCCACATCACAATTTTCTCCTAATTTCAAAGCTTTACCCGTACCAGTAGCTGTCCACTGGAGAGTTATACCTGTGTCTTCCTTAAAAAGCGGCGCTAGATAATCAAGTAATCCCGTATCGTCAGTACTCGTGGTGGTAGCCATCAAAAGGACTTTTTCATCCGCACAGGCAACTCCTTGGACAAAAGAAAGGCACAAAAGTAGGACAGCCCCTAATGCTAGAACTTTTGTACTTAATCTCCTCATGTACATCCCTCCTTAACTAAAAGTACATTAGAGATGCTTTGCTATTAAAACGAAAAACCCCTTCCCGCCGGGAAGGGGTACAATTCGCTATCCTCCTTTCCGAGCGGGAGGCCTTTTCGTTTCCGAAGAGACCCTAACGGCCAATGCTCATAGGCTAAACGCCCGTAGATACATTGACTCGGAGGAACTTAACTTACGAATATAGATTTTAACTAATTTTGCCACATGGGAAATGCCCCATTGTTAAATTCGATAATACCAAGCAAAGGGTTGAATGTCAATAAGGGCAAGGTATTTCGTGATAAATACACCTATTTAAAGGAAGCAAGCAAATGCGAGCAAATTTACAAGCCAATATAAGACTTACCTCTAAATATAATTGCCGAGACATTCAAGCCCACAACTGTCATGACTGTGCCAGAAACGATTTCTCTTGATAATAACTACCTCTTTTGAATTTCTCCTTCTAGTTTTCTTAAAAATTTTGACACACAGTTCAATCCTTTCTTCAACACTTCCGAGGTGCAAGCAAAACCCATCCTTACCCAACCTTCAAACTCAGGTCCAAAGGCGCTACCCGGCACCAAAAATGCCCCGGTTTCATCTAATAAACGCTTACAAAAGTCTCGAGAAGGCATGTTATACCTACTGAAATCAAGAAAAGCAGTCGTGCCTGCACTCGGAGGAACCCAACGGACATGTTTTTCTTCATCGATCCACGATGACAATGTGGCAAAGTTTTCTCGTACTATTTGTAAATTCCTGCCTAAAAGGCGATTTCTGCATTTCATAGCTACGAGGGCAAGGTGCTCATCTATGCAACCGCAACTTATTGTCATGTAGTTGCGATGAGAAAAGCACTCTCTTACGACTTCTGGCGGCCCTGCAATCCAGCCTAACCTCAAACCTGCAAGAGAAAACACCTTGGACATACTTCCCGTGCTTATTCCTCTCTCATAAAGATCCGCTATAGAAGGAGTCTTGAAACTTGCGTCGTGTTCTAAGCCTCTGTAAACCTCGTCGCACAGAACGTAAGCACCATGAGATTTTGCAATATCGATTATCTTTTTTAAAAAATCCTCATCCATCAAGGCACCTGTGGGGTTATTTGGGTTATTAAGACAGATCATTTTAAGATGTTTAGTCGATTCTGATATAGCCTTAAGCTCTTTTATGTCAGGCAAAAAATGTTTTTCAGGCCGCAAAGGCCACAGATTTACAGATACACCAAAAGCCTTCGGAACACTGTAAAGTTGCTGATAAGTAGGATACACGGAGATGACGCTGTCGCCAGGATCGATGAGAGAAAATTGTGCCAAGAAATTTGCACCAATTCCTCCTTGTGTTATCAATATATTATCTTCAGTCATGCTTTCGTAGAGTGAAGCGATGGCCCTTCGTAGTTCAACAGAGCCGGGAATTTCGCCATAAGTAAGTTTGATATTACAAATCTCCCGATAAGCACTTTCAGGATCTCCCGATAAGTTTAGGAGCTCTTCAACAGTAAGGGATTCCACACATGTTTCGGCTATGTTATACTCTGCCTTCATTTCGTAGGTGTTCATCCACTCTTCCACGCCAAAGGGTTCTATGCGCATTTTATTATCATCCCTTTCTCATTATGGTTTACAGATAGAACGATAAGGACATTTATAACACCTTCCGCCACTTTCCGCTAGGGGAAGCGGAGGTTCATCTTGAGAGAGTATCTCGATTGCCTCTTTGGCAATTTTTGTCAGATATCTTTTCGTTCTTTTGTTCCAGCGTATTTTGAACTTTTTTTCTCGATACCTCAAGATGCCATAGGGAACCTTATAGCCCTTTTCCTCCAACAAAAGGCAGTAACACAAAAGCTGCAACCTATGGCTTTCCATTGGTTCGCCATGGTTCGCACTCTTAAACTCCACCGGTATGACCCAAGGACCTTTCTTTATAACCGCGTCTGGTCTGCCTGTTAAAAAACTCCCTGTCCATACCTTTGAATCAATGCTCAAAGGAACCTCTCTCATCCACCAAAGGTACATTCCAAACACACATACTGTCAGAAAGACGAACATTATTTTGACATTTGGTATAACCAAAATATTACCCCTCCAAATATGAGCGAAAGGAGAGCAGCCCTCCAGGTTCGACTCCAAAGACCACGAATTTTTTCAAAAAATCCAAAAATTTTATGAGCTCGCCTGCCCCTCTTAAAAGATTTGCCATTGCCATTACCTTGAGGCACAATACCATGCGCCCGGTACCAGGCAGCTCTGGGACAATAAGCATATTGGGCAAGCAAAGAAGCGCTTATCTTGTCCTTCATATATATTTCAAAACCCCCTAAAATACAAATACTAACTCACTTTAATTATAAAGGAGGATTGAACGATGACACTTAAGGCTTTGCCTGGTACGGCCTCATGCTTTGTGTGCGGAGACAAAAAGGTAAACGCACGCACCTTAGAGCTTAACATCTATTGGGATGAAGAAGCAAAATGTTCCTTAATTTCCTTTGTACCGAATGACACTTGGTGCGGTTACGAAGGCGTGGTTCACGGAGGGATTCTAGCAGCCATCCTAGACGACGCCATGGCTTGGGCTATAAAAAACTTTGACGAAGAAACATATTTAACTGCAAAGCTTACTATCGCATTTAAAAGGGCCGTTATGTTGAGAAAAAGATACAACGCTAGAGGTTTTTTATTAAGAAAGGAAACTAGAAGAGCCTATACTTCCGCTGTTATTGAAGACCAGGAGGGAAATGTTTGCGCAGAAGGCAACGCAATTTTCGTGAGAGCAAAATAAGAACAAAGATGCGAATTTACCATTTATCTTTTCTATATTGAAGATTGAAGAAAAAATACTTACGTCATTATAAATAGATACTGTGGTATCTTTTTCGCCTTAGCGTTGTGGCATACAGCAATTTACAAAAGAAGTATTATTAATTATACTTTATAAGAAGTACGAGAAGTGCGATGAGGAGGAAAAAGACTCAATGGCGAGCAATCCTTTAACACCAGCGGAAAGCACAGATTTAAGGCAGATAGTGTATAAAAAAATAAGAGATGCGATATTAAAGGGCATCATCAAACCGGGAGAAAAACTTTCCGAAGCGGAGCTAGCGCAAACGCTTGCTGTATCTCGAACTCCTATAAGGGAAGCGATAAGGCAGCTTGCACAGACTGGTATCGTTCAACTCGTTCCAAGAAAAGGCGCTTATGTGGCGCTCCCAACGGAAAAGGACGTTTACGACCTTTATGAAGTGAGGATTGCCCTGGAAACGATAGCCGTTAAAATTATGTGCAAAAATCCACCAAAGGAAGAAGAACTTATTCACTTTAAAGAATACTTCCTTTCCGTTGATCGAGACACAGATTCAAATGCCTTTTTAGAACAAGACACTGCCTTTCATTCTTTTTTGCACGAGTCTTGCGACAACCGTTTCTTAAACCAATTTTTGATGGAGGCCTTTGATCTGATCCAACTTTGTAGACATTACTCGATAGTAGGGGTTAATTTGAAGGAGTCCGCTATGGAACATGTAAAAATAATCGATGCCATCTTGGTGGGAAGGGAAGAGGAAGCGGCTCAGTTATTGCGAGTGCATTTACAGGGAGCACGAGACGTACTCTTGCTTTTTTTGAAAAGCAGTTCACAGATTTCCAATAAACTACCTTGACGAACATTTCATGACAACCATGTTTTTCGCCATTTATAAAATTATAGGGACTTTTGTAGTACCACCTGGAATATTCGTGATCCTTATCCTTGTTGCAGCATTATGGGCACTTAAGAGACCAAAAAAGCCTATGCTTTCTTTTTTTCTTTGCATGTTAGCATTAGGGCTTTATTTTATAAGCTTGCCTATCGCCGCAAGGATCACACTTAAACCATTGGAAATGTCAATTCAGCCATCATTACCTCAGGAGAAGGCAATCATCGTCGTGCTTGGCGGAGGGCAACGTCGAACAAAAGATCTCCTTGAAGCCGATGTTTCACCTCATACCCTGGTGCGTTTAATCGGCGGACTAGAACTCGCAATCCAGTTTGATTGGCCAGTGATATTTTGTGGTGGATCATACTCAAAAGAGGTCCCAGAGGCTTTAACGATGGCAAAAAGAGCCAGAAGGCTCTTTCCTAATTTAACAATCTATGAGGAATCACAGTCGAGAACAACGTGGGAAAACTTAAAAAACGTATCTCCTCTTTTAAAATCCTTAAAACTCAATGACGCTGTCATTGTGACCCACGGCTATCACATGCCCAGAGCACTTATGACGGCCAAAAAAATGGTCCCCGAAATCAATTGGCATCCCTATCCGGTAGGGAAAATGACAGACGTCGCACCATTGTCTTTAATAGATTTCCTGCCCAATGCTTCCGATCTCCATGTCAACAGCTTAGCACTTAGAGAATACCTAGGGATCGTAGCATATAAAATCAAACTGTTGCTCAGCTGGACATAAAGAGAAATGATAAACGGGGGGAAATTAGTACAGCTTTCGTCACTTCTTTTGCGAGTATCCTTTCCAAAGCTGCTGTAATTTCTTGGAAATAACTCGTTCACGTCCTTGATCTCCAGGAAAGTAAAAACGCTTGAAGGTTGTCATATACTTTTGAAAAACCCAATGCCTGGGGTCATCATGAGGGTAAATATATCCTTCTCCATGAGATTTAAGATGCAAAGGAACTTCCTGAAGATCTCCTTTTTCTATTTCGTTCAAAGCTAGGTCAATGGCTTTATAAGCGCTGTTGCTTTTTTCGGCACAAGCGAGGTAAATAGCGCATTGTGACAATATTATTCGCGCTTCCGGCAACCCAACGTGGTCAACCGCGCTTGCCGTTGCATTTGCTAAGACAAGGGCGAAGGGGTCTGCTAATCCCACATCTTCAGAAGCAAAGATGAGCATCCTTCTCGCTATAAATCGCACATCTTCTCCACCGGCCAACATTCTTGCAAGCCAGTAAACAGCAGCGTCGGGATCAGAGCCTCGCATGCTCTTTATAAAAGCTGACACAATGTCATAATGCTGGTCTGAGGATTTATCGTACCGTTGTATAGACTTCGGAGATAACTCAACTATATCTTGAAGCGTTACAGTTATTTTACCTGATGCAACTATGGCAAGAACAATTGACTCGAAACGCAAAAGGGCTTGTCTCGCATCCCCGCCGGATGTTTGTGCTATAAACGATATAACCTCATCTTCTACTTTAAGATCAAACATGCCCATGCCTCTCTTTTTATCTTGCGCGGCCCTTTTTAAGAGACGTTCAAGATCCTCGGGCATGAGCGGTTTTAGTTCAAATACGAGAGCTCGCGAAAGGAGAGTCTTGTTTATTTCAAAATAGGGATTTTCCGTCGTCGTACCGACTAATATTAAATCTCCTCTTTCAACGGCAGGAAGCAAGGCATTTTGTTGTTGCTTATTGAAATGGTATATTTCATCGACGAACACTATGGCTGATTTTCCGACGTTTTTTTTCAAGTTTCTCGCTAAATCCACGACTTCCCTAAGCTGTGCCACTTTTGTGGTAACAGCATTCACTTCGAGAAGTTTTCTCCCCGTAACATTAGCCATGACCCTCACTAATGTAGTCTTTCCACTACCTGGTGGACCGTACAAAATGCAGTTTGGAACTTGACCTGCTTCGAGCAAGCGTCTTAAGGGTCTACCTTCGCCCAAAAGGTGGTTTTGCCCTACAAATTCCTCAAGATTCATGGGACGCATTCTCTCGGGTAAAGGCACTTCGAGGCATTCCTGAGCAGTGCGGGCTCGAACTTCGAATTCCCCTCCCTTTTTCTCCACAGGTTCTCGAACGAGGCCAAAGGAATCTCCGAAAAGTTCCTGTTGATTTTGACTCACTGGGGAACCAGCTCCTCGATAAGAGCCAGGTTTTCTTGTAAATTATCATTTAAAACCACAGCACTCTCGTCTTTAACTACTCTCGCCAATGGAAAACGCGACTTTAAGAAGTCCTCAACTACCCTTTCTAAGGGCTCCCATAAGTATCTAGGATCGACGTAGGGATATCTTCTCCAAACGTCTGCTTCAAGCCTTCCTTCACAAACACAGAACTTACCTACTCCCAAACCCGCCAGATGAGCTAAGATCTCAAAGTAGTTTTCTTTAGGGAGCCTAACAGCTAGGCCAAAGACACTTTCAAGCCATCTCCTACCCCTTTTTTCTATAACAGGCTGATACTCCCATGGAACCAAAGGGCACGGATTCTTTAATATGTCAACTAATTCAATGACATTAATACATGCTAAATCAGACCAAACGCTCCACGGTTCATCGGCTCTCATTACCAAAACAGCTCTCATGCTTGCTCTTCTTGCACCTACAATATCATATAAGTAATCCCCAATCACGACACATTGAGAAGCTTTTTTGCCCAGTAGCTCGGAGGCTTTCAAAAACACGCGAGGATCGGGTTTCAGCAAGCCGTCATCTCGCGTTATGACTATCGGGGGTAGCTTTATGGAGGCGACTTCGGCAGCAACTTCCACGCACTTCCTCGTATTGCGGCTGACCACAGCCCACGAAACGTTATGTTTTTCAAGCCAGGAAACCAACTCTAAAGCTCCATCGACTGGTTCCGCTCTTTTTGCTCCTTCCATCTCTATTGCTTCCACAGCCTCATAAAGCATCTTTCGCTTCATTTCAGGAAGCTTTGCGGCTTCCTCTAATATCATCACTTTCTTGTCGTCGAAAAAGCGTTCATAAATAGGAGAAAAGTCTAACCCCGTTTCGGCCAAAACTCCATCCCAATCGAGAATAAAACCTCTTTGATTAACGGGATGCCAATAGGGACTGTTAATGGGCTGCAAAATAACTCACCCCTACTTCATATCGTGCAAAACATATTGCAAAACCCCGCGATGCCGTGCTAAGAAGGCCTTGACCCGATCCTCACCAACTGGTGAGGCCTCCCCATCCTTAGCCTTGGTGACTCAAGGAGTCTCCTTAACCGGACAGGAGTCAGCCTCGATCGGATATTGTGTTGGCTCAAGGCTCTTCGCCATAACACGAACACCGCAGGGTTCCTGTAAGGATATTATAACACAAAAAACTTAGCATAGGTTGTCAACAAAATATTTTTTAAAGCTCTCTATTGCCTTATTCAATCTTTCCAAGCACAACTCACTCAACGAGTCGCCAAAATCAAAATTTGCGCCTGAAATTGTCACCATGATCATCTTGGGCATAGCGATGCTCATCTGCATCGCTATGTGTTTAACCCACCCTGGAGTACACGTATGAAGGTTGAGCCCATCGGTAGCAACGGAGGGTAAGACCTCGTATATTGCAAAGCCGTCAGGGTGCTCCTCGATGGTAGCATCTACAAAAACAGCAAGATCTCTCCCTTCTAGCTCCAGCACCACTTCTGGAAGCAACTGATGTCCAATCCAAGTAGTTACTTCATGCCCACTTTTCTCAAACCACTCAGCTATCGCACATGCCCCAACTGGTCCAACTCCATCGTCCATCCTAAAGGGGTTGCCGTAGCCCAATACGATCACATTCATAGAACGTCAATTCCTCGTAATCTCTTTAATTACCTCTCCAGATGATGCCACTAACTCCAATTTTAATGGCATCTTTCCGAGGGCATGAGTCGAACAAGACAAGCAAGGATCGTAGGCGCGGATAACATGCTCTAGTCTGTTGAATACACCCTCAGGTACATCCGTTCCCTTTATATGTTTTTTGGCAACCAACTCAACACCCTTGTTCATGGCATAATTATTATGACCGGTAGCCACAATCAGGTTGACCTTCTTGATAACGCCACTCTCATTAACCCAGTAATGATGAATTAACGTTCCTCTCGGAGCTTCAATGATACCAATCCCCTCTGGATTTATATTCTTGGACGTTATGCGAAGATCGCTTGAGATTATATCTGGGTCTGCCAACAATTGCTCAATGCGTTCCAAGCCATAAAGCACTTCGATCAACCTTGCATAGTGATAATATAAAGTATAAGGAACTACGCCATCTTCGCCCACTTCCTTAAATAGGGCGAACTCTTTAGATGCCTCTGGGGTATCGATTTCATCGGCAGCATTAAGTCTGGCAAGCGGTCCAACTCTATATGAACCATGAGGAAATCCCAAGGCCTTATAAAATGGGAACTTCAAATAGCTCCAAGGTTCCACATGTTCACCGATGTACTCCAAATAATCTTTGGGATGGAACTCATCTAAAATTCTACCTCTCGGAGCTTTGATGCGAATATCACCATCGTAGAGCTCGAGTTTACCATCTCGCACCAATCCCATATAAGCCGTATCAAGGGTTGCAAACTCCTTGACCTCGTCCTTCCCTTCTTCCAGATAGTCTTTGATAAGCTTAATAGCTTCTAAGGAAATTGGTTTCATTTCGAGAACCTGCGCAGCTATGCTATCGCGTTCTTGCGGAGTCAGGCTTCTATTCACACCGCCGGGAATACTGTGCCAGGGATGCACTTTTTTGCCGCCCAGAGTTTGAATTATCTCTTGGCCAAACTTGCGAAGCAGTATGCCTTTCTTTGCAAGTTCGGGATAGCGATCAACTAACCCCGCGACATTTCTTATTTTCACAGGAGCATCAAAACCCAATAAGATATCAGGGCTAGAGAGATGAAAAAAGCTCAAGGCGTGAGACTGAACGATTTGTGCCATATGCATGAGCTCTCGAAGTTTGTGAGCGGCAGGCGTTATAGTAACGCCCAAAATATCATCACATGCTTTCGCAGAAGCTAAGTGGTGAGATACTGGACAAATCCCGCATATTCTTGGGGTGATCACCGGCATCTCTCTAAAATCTCTTCCCTGTGTAAAAACCTCAAAACCCCTATATTGGGTCACATGGAAACGTGTTTCTTGAACTTCACCCGACTCATCTAACATTACGGTTATTTTTCCATGTCCTTCTATCCGAGTCACAGGATTTATTTCTAACTTAAAGACCTCAGTCATGTCCATTTCCTCCCCTTCCTCTAATCGTAACGCATCATTTCCGAGGGAACCTTAGGAATACGCCCAGCCAACAACTCTTTAAAGACGTAATATATGGTGTCTGCATCAGGAGGACAACCGGGCACATAAACATCAACTTTTACCTCATAGTCAATGGGCAAAGCCCTTTCAAGTAATTCCGGGACATCTTCATTTGGTATTACCCCTTCCGGGTTAACAGTGCTAGCCGTTTCGATATATCCTTCTCTTAATACCTCGTCCTTAGGTATAAAATTGCGCATGCAATTTATACCGCCAAAGACGGCACAATCACCCCAGGCAACTAAATATTTGCATCGCTCCCTCATCTTCTTAGCAAGCTCTACTTCCTCAACGTTGCCTAATCCGCCAGATAGCACTCCCACATCTATATCCGGAATATCTTTGGCATCTACGATGGGAGAAAAAACTATTTCGACTTTTTTAAATAAATCTATCAACCTCTCGTCTAAGTCGAGAAACGACATATGACATCCCGCACAAGCTTCCAGCCAAAAAGTAGCAACCTTCGTTTTAGCCATGGATTTCACCTCCAATGACACTAATTATAAAGAGACTATGCGAGCTTCATTGGCTCGTAGCTGTGATTTAAAGGCCTCTTCGTAAGCCGATATTTCGGGCCTTTCCAGCTTTACACCTAACTTCTTTGCGAACTCCTCCATTGCGTAATGCAGTGTTTTAACATCTTCCTTTGGAGGAACAATAGTATTGAGCTTTCTGCGTTCGCCTTCAATAGTACAATAGTGACCACTTCGCTCGTACCATGCTGGCGCCGGCAAAATAATATCAGCCAGATTAACCAAGGGTCTCACCTTGAAAGGTGTCTGCACGACTACAAACTTCGTAGCGGAAATGGCTGCTAATATCTCCTCTTCTTCCGGTACCATAGCGGTTGAAAAGACATACATGAAATCCCTTTTTTCGCGACCTACCCAAGGCTCTTCGCTTACAACCGTATTGCGGGCTCCCAGGCTATTTGCACTAACCAATAATGGCACGACTCCGAGTCCATCTTCGTAGAAAGCCCTTGATGCTACGGCAAGGTTGCAGGCAGCCGTGATTAATTCGTGGGATTTAGTTGCACGGCTTCCAAGGACAAAAATAGGCTTTCTTGCTGACAAGAGCATCATTGCCGTTTCTTCAACTATCTTCAGATCAAGACCCATGGCTTTAGCGCTTTCCTCAATGGAATCCCTATAGGAGGATAAAACGTTCTCTGCTCCGATCTCATACTCGCCAAAACCAGCCATCTCGGATGGTCCCGCATTTATCTTACTTATTGTTTCAGCTAAGTTTGAGAGAGCTTTAGGCATGGCTTGACCTTGTGGGAATTGGACATCTAGGTCCGTTAACCCAGGAAATGGAGAAGTTCCATGGGATAGATTTATTAGTTTTGCGTTTTTGTGAAGACAAGCCACGCGAATATAGCTTGCAACAACTGGGGCCTCCTTCTGTGGATCTGCGAACATCGTCACTATGAGATCGCTATCCAAGATATTGTGCGCTGCCGTGAAGGGACGCACTCCTTGTTCCCTAAAGGGCATGAACCCCTTAAAGAAACCGCGAATGACATCACCGTCAAAGGTATCTGTGTGCTTCATTTTTAAGGCATTTCTAAAAAGGGAAGAAAAGAGTGTGAGCTCTTCATCGGTACATAGACTTGATAAAATGGCACCTGCCTTTTCCCGATCGTAAGCTTTCTTGAACTCAGTTGAAGCTAAAGTCAAGGCTTCTTCCCATGTGGCTTCGCGGTAACTAGCGCCTTCACGAATCAAAGGAACGGTGACTCGCTCCCTCTCGGTCGACTCAGGCAACCACCATCGACCCATATAGCACAGCTGGCCTCCATCGGGCTCCTCGAGACCTGTTCCTTCGACTCTTACAATGCTACCCGTACGTACGTAAGCTTTTATCTTGCAACCTACGGCACATAAAGGACAAACGCTATCTACAATGGCATCACACTCGCTACGCCTTCCTCTGTAGGCAAACTCCCTGATGGTGATTGTGCCCGTGGGGCAAGATTGAGCGCAAGCGCCACAATTTACACAAGTATCGCTTTCCCGTAATTTTCTGCCCAAATCGGGTACGACCTTTGCTTGCCAACCCCTGTGTTCAAGGTCTAATGTGTGTGCTCCCACTATTTCCGAACAAGTCCTGATGCACCTTTGACACAAAATGCATCGATTATGGTCCATCATCAACTCGGGGTTTGTGGCATCTACTTCAAAATCGTAGTAAAGATAAGGAAATCTTACCGAATCCATTTCATGTTCTATGGCTAGAGCTTGCAACTCGCAATCTCCGCTTTGAGAGCAATACATGCAAAAATGATTTCTCCCAGCGAATAAAAGCTCTAGCACCTGACGCCTGTAATCCTTGAGCACGTCGTTTTGGGTAATCACCACCATGCCATCTTGAGCAGGTGTGGTGCATGAAGGTAGCATCTTGGGATTGCCTTCGAGTTGAACTACGCACATCCTACAAGCTCCTATGGGAGTCAACCCTTTTTGATAGCAAAGGGTCGGAATGTAAACATCGTTTTTGTTGGCAATATCCAATATGGTGTCTCCTTGAACTCCCTTGCATTCCTTGCCATCTATAATTAAAGTTATCTCTTTCATGCCAATATCCTCCTCCGCCGGCTATACTTTTCCGATAGCGCCAAATGGGCAAACTTGTATGCAAGTTCCGCATTTGATGCACTTTTCTTGATCGATGAAATAAGGAGTCTGTCGATCACCGCTAATGCAATTAACTGGACAATTTCTGGCACATAAGCCACACTTTCGGCATTTTTCCGGATCTACAACATATTTAATCAGCTTCGGACAGACTTTTGCAGGGCAACGTTTTTCTTCTATGTGCGCGAGATACTCGTCACGGAAATAGCGAATTGTGGTAATGACAGGATTTGGCGCGGTTTGTCCTAAACCACAAAGTGAAGTTTCTTTAACCACATAAGCTAGTTTTTCGAGCTTGTCTAAATCTTCCAGCGTCCCCTCGCCATCGCATATCTTTTGCAACATGAGCAACATTTGCTTGGTACCCTCACGACAGGGAACGCATTTTCCACAAGACTCCCGCTGAGTGAACTCAAGGAAAAATTTAGAAACGTCAACCATACAGGTATCCTCATCCATAACGACCAAACCGCCAGATCCCATTATTGCTCCTGCGCCAGTAAGCGACTCATAGTCTATCGGCAAATCTAAGTGCTCTTTAGTTAAGCAACCGCCAGAAGGGCCACCTATTTGAACTGCTTTAAATTCTTTTCCGTTTAACAAGCCGCCCCCAAGCTCATATATGATTTCGCGAATTGTTATGCCCATCGGAACTTCTATGAGACCAGTGTTAGTTATCTTACCGGTAAGGGCAAAAATCTTGGTTCCCTTGGATTTTTCTGTTCCCATTGAGGAAAACCAATCCGCGCCATTTAGTATGATCCTGGGCACGTTAGCCCATGTCTCAACGTTATTGATGTTGGTGGGTTTGCCCCACAGACCCTGCTGCGCAGGAAATGGCGGCCTTGGACGAGGCATACCGCGTCGACCCTCGATCGAAGCCATTAGTCCCGTTTCTTCGCCACAAACGAAAGCTCCTGCCCCTTCTTTTAAGTGGAGGTGAAAGGAGAAGTTTGTGCCCATGATATTATCCCCGAGCAACCCCATCTCCTCAGCTTGAGCCATTGCGATCCTAAGCCTCTTAATAGCAAGTGGGTATTCTGCTCTACAGTAAATATATCCTTCGTCAGCTCCTATTGCATAGGCACCGATGGCCATCCCCTCGATGACGGAGTGAGGATCCCCTTCAAGCGTAGATCTATCCATAAAAGCACCAGGGTCTCCTTCGTCAGCATTACACACTATATATTTTTTGTCCCCTGTGGCTTTACGGGCAAACTCCCACTTTAGCCCCGTTGGAAACCCTGCTCCACCCCTTCCTCGCAAGCCGGACTTTTTGACTTCTTCTAAAACCTGCTCAGGAGTCATTTCGTACAATGCTTTACCCAATGCCATATAACCATCGCGCGCTATATATTCCTCAATTTTTTCGGGATCTATGTAGCCACAATTACTTAACACAACACGATGCTGTTTGCTATAAAAAGGTATGTCTCTGTAATAAGGAACCTTTTCCATATCTTCGGGAACAGTGTAAAGAAGTCGTGTCACTATTCGCCCCTTATACAGATGCTCTTCCACTATCTCAGCTACGTCTTCAGGAGTCACTCTACAGTAAAAAGCCCCTTCTGGATAAATGACGACAACCGGTCCCATTTCGCACATGCCATGACAACCGGTTTCTACAACCATGATCTCTCTATCTAAGCCTTTTTTGGCTAATTCATCCCTAAAGGCCTTCATCACGCTTGGGGATCCACCTGCGGTACACCCCGTTCCCCTACAAACCAATACGTGAGCACGATATATAGCCATAATCAATTCCCCCTAATCCGTTCTACCAACAACTTTATCCCAAACGACCTTACCATTAATCAAATGCTCTACGATAAGGCGTGGTACATCTTTCGGTTCAACGTTTCCGTAGGTTACTCTGGGCTCTCCAGGCCTTATAAAGTCAACCAATGGTTCGTATTGACACATCCCTATACAGCCAGTTGTCTCTACGGCAACATCTTTAATTTCCCGCCTAGCAAGTTCATTTAAAATAGCGCTCAAGACTTCTCTGGCACCTGCCGCTATACCACACGTACCCATTCCAACTATTATTTTCGTTTTACCGCCTGACCGTGCTGATGTTAGGTCCTTAGACTCTTCCCTAAGCTTTCTTAAATCCTCGAGACTCTTAATCTTGGGCAATACCATCGCCTCCTTTTTTTTCATGGAGCAAACTCATATTTTCCTGAATATATTCTTTAAGCCACAAAATAAATTTTGGTGACTTTAAAAGCTCTCTATCGCCTAAGTATTTTAGCAATTCTTCAAGGTCAAGCAAGAAAGCATTGCCATCAACCTCGTAACGAAAAATCCAGCAACACTCAGGCCATCCCATAATTAGCGTAGCGATCGTCGCCGCAACATCTCCAAGAGGTGGACAATCTATATGATCCTTCCTAAACCCAGCCTTAACAATAGTGCCTTTTCCCTTTTCAGAAGCAATTTCGAAAAAACCGTCACATGAGAGGGCTGCCTGTTTTAGAAAGGGGATTCCCAATCCAACCCTGCGCTCCTTTCTAGTGGTGGTAAAGGGATCCTCTACCTGCTTTAACAGGTCTTCGTCCATGCCACAGCCGTCATCACAGACGCATAAGCTTATCAGTTTCTTTTTACTGTCAATCTTAAGTTCTATTAAAACCCTGCTAGCCTTTGCTTTGACTGAGTTCTCTGCAATATCTAAAATATATTGAGAAAGATCTTCTAGCATTAAAACCTACTTGTATTTCTCCAAAATAGTCTTGATTTTGTCGGGAGTCAAGCGTCCATGGGTGTCTTCGTCTACCATCATTACCGGCGCAAGACCACAAGCACCCAGACAGGCCACCGGCTCAAGAGTAAAGCGCAAATCGTCGGTAGTTTCGTTTTCTTCAATGCCAAGCATTTGTTTAACTTTCTCTAAAATCTGTAAACTTCCTCTCACGTGACATGCTGTCCCTCGACATACGCGTATAACATGACGTCCCCTGGGCTTCAAATGAAACTGGGCATAAAAAGTTGCTACTCCATATACCTCAGCTTTCGGAATTTTCAACTCCTTAGAGACAGTAAGCAGGGCCTCTTCCGGCAAATAACCAAACTCTTTTTGCATTTCCTGCAATATCGGAATCAAACCCCCGCGTTGACCCTTCCAAGGGGTAACTATCTCCTTGGCCTTTTCTACGACATCAACAGTACTCAATGCCACTATCATCACCACCATTAGTATATATTTAATATAAATTGTCTCTTCCACCTTGTGACTGATATCATATTCTCAAAAAAGAGTCAAGGGCGCCCCAGTTATGACCAGGGCCACAAAACCTTCCTACCGCCGCTTTTATGTAATGCTAAAAGAATCTCATCAAAAGCAGGATGCTCCAAAATGACAGGGGTAGTATGTGCTTTTTTTATATCACTTAAGCGATGAGCATCGGAGGACTTTATAACGGTATAATTTGAAACGCTCTCCTTCCAGGAGATGGCTTCACGCGATGACAATCTAGCAGAAAATTCTACCGCATCGATCGCTAAGTTTGAAGGTATCATTCCAAGTATCGCTAAATACGAATAGGCAGGCCTGTCTACATGAGCAAGTATGGCCATTCCGCCCCTTCGCTTTACCTCTCCTATGACATCATCCGCAGAGGCATCCACGCCTTGTAACAAAAGAGTCTCAACTTCCTTCAATATGTTGTTTTCACCATCAATTACTATCTGAAAGCCAAATAACTCCGGGTCATTTTTTATAGGTGCTAGTCGTTCCCATACCCATTTTTGAAAGAGCAATGCTTCTTCGAAAGTAGAAAATACACACAAAGTGTGCACATCCTCGCGAGATTGCACCTCCAGGGCGGGTAAGACTATCAAAGGCTTATCTTTGGCGGCATCGATTACGGCTTTTGAGTTAGTTGTGGCGTTATGATCAGCGATAGCTATAATATCTATTTCCTCTTCTACGCATCTTTGAACTATTTCTTTGGCTCCCATTTCAAGTTCAGCACATGGAGATAGTACTGTATGCACATGCAGATCCATCCGATAAAGGCGCATATTTTTAATCTTTTACGCCAAGCTCATATAGTTTACCGCAAAGATTGAAAGCACCCAAATTTGAAGAAGCCAGAGCAATGTTTTCTTTTGCACAATTTTCGATTAGCTCTTGAAGTGGCTCACGTTCCGATGCCAATATTATAAACGGAATATCTTTTAAAACTGCAACGGCTGCAACGTTAACATGATTTTGAATGGTTACCCACACTGCCCCTTCTGGGGCAGTTCTCATAATAAAGCTTAAAAGATCACCCGCTACTCCTTGATACACCTCTTGGTCTCCATTGCCTTCGACATATACTTTCAAACCCAACTTTTCGCATATTTCTTTGATCCTCATCATTTTCCCTCCGGAGTCATCGTGTGTACCAACCTCTTTGAAAGCTCGTAAATTTCTCTAGATAGATCAGCAATCCGTGATTTTAACCTGAAAATACAATCATCCAACGAACCTTCGCCTCTGACTATGTCTTCTGCCATCACCCTGCAAGAAGGTCTTCCGCAGGTTCCACAATCAAGGTGGGGAAGCTCGGCGTAAACAGCATGCAACTGTTTAAGCTTTTCCATAGCCTTAACCAGATCTTCTCCCAGAGGCATCTGTTCTATGGGTACTATTTCATCTCGTAACATCCATACCTTGGCATGATAAAGAGCTTCTAGTTCTTTCTTGTATTGTTCAGTTATATTGAAAGACATTTTTACGTTATCAATTTTTATGCGGCTTAGAAATCGAGATTCAGCGTTTCCTATTCCGCCGATGCAACCGAGATCGCAAGCTCGTGCTTCAACGTAATCTATACCCCTTAGTTTTCCCAATTCCATCTCTTGGAAGAGACTAATCACGTTGCGTAGCCCGTCTACTTCGAGGGTTCTGACCGGTTGATTGGAGAATGCGCGAACATGCATCGATTCTCCGCCCGTTTTAGCCCATGCTATCCATCGCGGAGTTTCCGTAGAAGAATCAATCGTCACCTTTTTTGAGGGATCACCAGAACCAATTAATACCTCTCTAGCTAATTTTGAAGTTGAAATTACATATTCCGCGGAGCTAACGTCCCTTCCAACAGGGGAACGAACCATGGCGATGCGTGCTGGGCAAGGTGATACCAAAGTAACAGGCTCACGCTTTTTTGTCCTAGCCCTCCACAAGTCTATGCTCGTCTCAAGGGGATTTTCAACCGGGGCCAAATGAGGTATAAGTTCATGAAATTTAATCTGGATCAACCTCACTACAGCAGGACAGTAAGTAGAAATCAACGGTTTAGCCGTTTCTGGAGAGTTTTTAATCGCTCTGGCCGCCGCAACTGCTGCCACATCATAGGCTGCCTCGTATTCCTCGAATATGGGTTCAAGGCCCAATTCAAACAATGCGTGAGCTGTTAGACTAGGAATAGGAGGCCAGGAAAATTGAGCACAGAAACAAGGATCTGTTACCACCGCCATAGGACGTTTGCTTAAGATATAATCCCAATCATCATCCTCCGGCAGCAATGCTCGATGTGGACATCGCCTAAGGCATTCGCCGCAGGAAATGCAAATTTCACTCAATATGCGTATCTTTCCTTCTATGACCCTCATAGCCTCCGTAGGGCATGACTTGATGCAATTCACACAACCCCTACAAGAAGACTCCGCAATCTTTACCCCGTGAGCCAAGAAACTCACCGCCTTTTGTCAAGGTATATTACCGCACGCAACTTAGTGCCCTTCCCTGGAGCAGTGTCTATGTATAACTCATCTGAATTTTTCTTAATGTTCGGAAGGCCCATACCCGCTCCAAACCCCAATTCCCTTATGAAATCTGGTGCAGAGGAATATCCTTCCTTCATCGCCAACTCAAGGTCTTCAATTCCAGGGCCCTTGTCTTTAGCAATTATAGTCACCTTATCTTCCTCAACTTGAAGGCACATTACGCCTCCGCCTCCATGGATGACTATGTTCATTTCGGCTTCGTAGACCACTATTGCCGCCTTGCGACATATATCCGGGGGCAATCCTAAGGATTTCAGGGTTTCCTTGAAGTGTGTAGCTGTCTCGCCCGCAGCCAAGAAATCCAAAGGTTTAACTTGCAACTCTAACACTAAAGGTTCACTCAATCTAGTCCGACTCCTCGTCCAGGATAGTACACGATTTTAATCCAGCCTGATAAAGCAACCCGCAGGTTTCAAACATGCTTTTTTTACACAACAAGACAGGGATATCTAACTTCCTTGCAAGCGCTACTGCTTCTTCTAGCGGGCGTTTATTTCTTACGAAAATAATCCCTGTCATATCCAACATTGTCGCCGTCCTTATTATCTGTATGTTAGTCAAACCGGTTATCAAAAGCGAAGCGGCCAAGGCAAAAGCAAGCACATCGCTCATAAGATCGGATGCAAGGGCGTATTCCACTTCTTTTTCTAGGGCAGCAGTATCAAACAATCTACGTGCTCCCAACAAAGCCTCTATTTCAGATATTTTCATCATGTCTAACCCCCTGAAGGACGATTACAAAGTTACGATAATAACTATATCATATTATGGGATCTACATGTATTTCTTCAGAATAAAAATAGCATAAAAAATTTTTGTAGGATAATCGCGTGATATAATTTACTTTTAGTTGACGCATATAACTTCCTCGCATATCTCAAGCAGAGTGAAGGAGCGTGAAAAAACGGATGAGCGAGCTTTATGACAAAAGACCACTTACGTATCTAAATAAGGGCGTTGGTCCGTCCTTTGTTCAACTTATGGAAATGGAACCTGCATTTAGGACCATAGCGTATTTCTCGATGGAGATAGGAGTTAAGAAAGATATCCCCACCTATGCGGGAGGATTAGGAATTTTAGCAGGAGATGTGCTAAAAAGCGCTGCCGATCTGGGTGTTCCTATGGTAGGTATTACTCTTTTATACAAACATGGATATTTCAAACAACACATTAATGAAGAAGGCAGGCAAATCGAAGAACCCCATCCTCCATGGGATCCTGAGGACAAATTGTTTTTGCTTCCAAACGAAGTAAACGTCGAAATAGAAGGCAGGCCCGTATATGTCCGCGTTTGGGCCTACGGAGTTACGGGTCAAACGGGATATATTGTGCCCATTTTCTTTTTAGATACAGACCATGATAGAAATGCTCCAGAGGATAGAAGTTTGTCCTGGCACCTTTATGGAGGAGACTTGCGCTATAGGTTATGCCAAGAAATGATCTTGGGCATTGGAGGATTAAGAATTCTTCGAAGCCTTGGCTTTTACAACCTCAAAACTTTCCATCTGAACGAGGGACATGCCGGATTTCTTGCTCTTGAGTTGCTCCGAGAACAGGGATATGTGGACTTAAGAAAAATCAAAGAACAAGTGGTTTTTACTTCACACACACCCGTGGCAGCCGGTCATGATTATTTCCCCTTTGAGCTGGTAGAAAAGACGATGTCACCCGTGTTTGTCGATTATTTAAAGCAAATGATGCCAGATGGCGGAGTCTCCATGGTGGACTTTGGCCTTCGCTATAGCCGATATATAAATGCAGTGTCAAAAAAACACAGAGACGTCAGTAGAAAACTTTATAACACAGAAAACATCGATTACATAACCAATGGGGTACATTCGAACAGCTGGACATCTCCGAATATAAAAAAGCTTTTCGACAAACACATACCGAGTTGGAGAAACGACCCCTCCAGGTTGGTTTTGGCCGTAAAACTTCCTGGTAATGAGCTATGGGAAGCTCACCAGTCAAATAAAATGTTACTCCTCTCGAAAGTTTTAGAGAAAACAGGAATAAAGTTGGATCCTGAAATCCTTACAATTGGTTTTGCCCGTAGGGCGGTAGCTTACAAACGGGCGGATCTCATCTTTAAAGATATTAATCGATTAATTGACATTTGTTCGGGCAAGGTTCAACTAATATTTGCGGGCAAAGCTCACGCTTTAGATGAAGAGGGCAAATCTATGATCCAGCGCGTAATAAAGACCTCCAAGGAGCTATCTGATAAAATCCCCGTAGTATTCCTTGAAGATTACGACATGGAATTAGCAGCGTTACTCACGGCAGGAGTCGACGTCTGGTTAAATACGCCCCTAAGGCCTCGCGAAGCATCGGGAACCAGTGGAATGAAGTGCGCACATAACGGTGTGTTAAACCTATCCATATTGGACGGATGGTGGATAGAAGGATGGGTAGAGGACGTCACTGGATGGGCAATAGGGCCAGAACCCCGGGAGGTAGATCTGGTGTATTACGATGATACTAAGGACGCTGAGGTTTTATACGAGGTACTTGAACGAAAGGTAATTCCGCTGTACTATCAACATCATGATCGTTGGCTTTCGATGATGAAAAATTGCATTGCTTTAAATGCTAGCTATTTTAACACACATCGCGTAGTAAGGGAATACTGTGAAAAGGCTTACAATATACACCCGAGGTATTATTAAGTCATATTCAAAGGACTATTTAAGGGAGGTGGTGACTTTAAGGAATGAGTTTGTCATTCAGTAAAATAAAAGTTCTACATGTGGCTTCCGAGATGCATCCAATTGTGAAAAAAGGTGGCCTTGGTGATGTGATAGGCTCTCTGCCTAAAGCACAAAGGGAGCTGGGCGTAGACAGCAGAGTTTTGTTGCCTCTCTATCCAAACGTTAGTAACAACATCAAAGAAAAGTTAAAGAAGATATCACGTAAATTATACATACCACTGGAGTGGAGGGTATTTCCTGCATCTTTGTGGCGAACTGATATTCAAGGAGTGCCAGTCTACCTCCTGGATATCGAGGATGTTCCTTTTCCAGCCGAGATATATCCAAATCTCTTAAACATGGACTTGATAAAGCCTTTTTTTCTACTCTCCTTGGCCGCCATCGAATTCGAGAAGGCATCTCGATGGCGGCCTCAAATTCTTCATCTCCACGACTGGCCAACATCTTCAGTTGCAATAGCATTAAAATGGCATATGTATTACTCCTCCCTTTCTGGTCTATATGACACCGTTTTGACTATTCATAACTTAGCCCATCAGGGGATCATGCAGGAAACTGATTTGATATCTTGGGGAATTCCGAAAGAGGCCCACAACATTGAGGGGCTAGAGTATTACGGCATGACTAATCTTTTAAAAGGTGGAATTATAGCTTCGGATGCAGTGACCACGGTTTCTCCCAGATACTCATGGGAGATTCAAACCAAAGAGTACGGAATGGGTTTAGATGGCGTCTTAAAGCAGTATAGTAATAAGCTTAGAGGTATTCTAAACGGCATCGATTATTCCTATTGGAACCCTAAAACCGACCCCTTCATCCCCGCTCATTACGATGTAGAGGATATAGCTCCCAAAAGAAAATGTAGGGAGGAATTGCTATCGAGATGCGGATGGAGTGAAGATGGTTCACCAATTTTAATATATGTAGGCAGGTTGGCAGAACAGAAAGGCATTGACTTGATATTGCTCTCAATAGAGCCGATTGTTGGTCATGGATGTAAAATGATAATCCTCGGAGAAGGTAGCGAAATTTACGAGCGCACTCTAAAGAAAGCCTCTTTACAATTTCCAACAAATTTGTTCGTAAAAATAGGATATGACGAAGAGTTGGCCCATCTTATGTATGCGGGCGGTGACATGCTAATTATGCCGTCTTACTTCGAGCCCTGTGGACTAGCCCAACTAATAGCCATGAGATATGGAACAGTACCGATATGCAGGGCCACAGGTGGACTCGCTGACACAGTCATCGATGCCGATACTGCGTGTGACGGGACTGGTTTCCTATTTAGTTCCTATAGCAGCGAGGCTTTTCTGCACGCCATAGGAAGAGCACTTGGAGCATGGAATTCCACCAAACTTTGGAATCAAATTGTACAAAACTGTATGAGAGCCGATTTCTCTTGGTCCAGATCCTCACGAGAGTATGTAAACTTGTACCTCGAATTATTAGGAGTTCCAGAACACGAAGATAATGTAAAGCCAAATTTTAACGCTTAATAAAAAGCTAAATATACGGCCCTTAATGTTTTTGTTCCCTGTAAAGGAGATATGGTTTTTACCGAAATTTTAGTGTCTTTTATGTTTAATATTAAATAATGAAGTTGCTTTTAGTTTAATGTAATACTATAATTTAATCGATGCGGAAAGAACTATAAGCGGGGGTGACCTTTTTGATTTACGGAAAGTACGGAAGGGTGCTGGGCATAGTCCTTGCCGGAGGCCGAGGACAACGACTCTCCCCGTTGACCAGACATCGAGCAAAACCTGCAGTGCATTTCGCTGCTAAATACCGAATCATAGACTTTGCTCTTTCCAATTTAGTTAATAGTGGAGTGTTTTCCATCTACGTCCTCGTCCAGTTTCGCAGCCAATCGTTAAATGAGCACATCGAGAGGGGGTGGCAGTTCGGAGGAGCTCTAAGAGGGAGGGACTTTTTCATAACTGTCGTACCTGCACAAATGTGGACCGGGGAACACTGGTATAAGGGAACTGCCGATGCAGTTTTTCAAAATTTACATCTCATCACAATTTATAATGCTGATCGAATATGCGTATTTGCCGCTGACCACGTCTACAAGATGGACATCGAACAAATGATGGAAAAACACATTGAGAAAAAAGCGGATTGCACGGTAGCAGCTTATGAAGTCCCTGTGACAGAAGCGCATGCTTTTGGATGTCTTAAGACCGACGAAAGAGGCTTTGTCGCTGAATTCCTTGAAAAGCCGAAATGCCCGCCGGAAATAGCGGACAAACCTGGATTTAGCTTTATTTCAATGGGAAACTACATTTTTGAAAGAGAAATTTTAGAAGAAGTTTTGGTCGAAGATGCAAGTAACCCTGATAGCAGTCACGATTTTGGCAGAGATATACTTCCAGAACTTTGCAAAAAATATAAGGTTTTAGCTTACGATTTCCAGAGCAATGTTATTCCTGGAAACGATAAACCCTACTGGAGAGACGTGGGAACGATAAGAACATACTGGCAAGCACATATGGATATGCTAAACGAAAATGCAGATCTAAACTTATTCAACACTCAATGGCCAATAAGGACGGTTTCTTACGCTGACCCTCCAGGTCTTACTTTTTCGGTTAACAATTACTCAAGCCATATAGAGAACACTCTCAGGGCAGAGGGAAGCCAGATTTTGGGAGCGACTGTGAAAAGATCTATACTATCTAGAAACTGCATAATAAAACCAGGAGCAGTAATAGAGGAATGCATAATTGAGCGAAGCGTAGTCATCGGTGAGCGATGTAAGTTAAGAAGGGTTATCGTAGATGCTCAAAACATCATCCCCCCAGATACCAAAATAGGCTTCGATGAATCAGAGGATCGCGCCAGATATCACGTAGATCCTTCAGGGATAGTAGTGGTGCCGATGCCAGCGATACAACTTAGAGCAAAAGTTAAATTCCCCTATCCAGATTCTGGAATTTAGTATAAACTATGTAGGTCAAAAATATTTTTAGTTTTTAGGAGGAAGTTTCATGTCGAAAGGGAAAATTAATGATGAAGTAAAACTACTTTTGGATAGGGCTAACTCTGCAGATAGTGATGAAGAAGCAGAAAGCTTGGCACTCAAGGTTTTAGAGATGGATCCATCCAACGGAGAAGCCAAGCTCGTACTGGCAGACATCGCTATAACTAACGGAGATATGGAAACGAACCGCTATTATCTGGATCAAATAATCAAAAGTTGTGAAGAAAAATCCACGGGGTACCAAAGAGACGATCAAAGCGAAGATCTTTACATTTCCGCACTCGAAAGGATGGCCTTTTCCCTTTCCTTCGATGATCATTACGAAGAGGCCTTGTCGGTTGCACAAAAGTTACTCGAGATTGATGTCGATGAAAAGACTACTGCGAAGGACATGATTTACCGTTCTTTGCTCATGTTAAACCGTCACAGAGATGTGTTGGAACTGATATGCAGTGAAAGGACACATTCGCCCGTTGCACTACACGCCAAGGCAATTGCCTTGTACGTCTTGGACGGAATCAGCTGGAATTCCTATGAAGCGTTAATTGACGCAATAGAGTCAGATCCTGATGCTCCCTTTTACGCTTTAGGCATTTGGGAAGAACCGGAGGAACCTGATGAAAGTGAAACGGACTCGCTTTTAACGGCTCTTTATATCGTAGAACCTTGGCTCCAGTCAGATGATTTAATGAATTGGCTTAGCCATGTAGTAATTATCTTTGGCTTTCTCACCGAACGTCTTTCAGAGGAATTCATGGATGTCTTAACCTCAGGTGAGGACGGCGATTTAATAAGGGAAAAACTGGAAACGACTAGGGCGCGTATCGATAAAATGATGAGTATGGGCATTATAGAGGACCAAGACGCATTGAATATGGATCGCATAGTATTTAATGCCTTGCGTTTCAGATAAACTTTAATAAGCAAGGCCAATTGGATAAAACCTCGCAAGGCATGATAATTACATGAGGGTCAAAATCGCCCCTTATCAAGCTCAATTAAGGCTTTAACAGATAATTACTATGACCTTTGTAAATTACGTGCAATTGTTGCTAGGTTTGATATTTATGCGATGACTCCGAGTGGAGCGCTTTTTTTGGCAAATCTTGTTGGGACAAGCTCGCTGAGGAAGCGCTCCTTTGTTATCGATGACAACTACGTAACCACTGCTTTAAGGCCTTGCCAAATCGCAAGTTTTGGCACTATTTTGCTTTCATCTTGTAGTGCCGCATACTCCACATCGCTCCACAGGCCCAACGCGCGCAGGCTTTGCGCATGTTCGGCATCTTTAAAGGCTTCAAGCATGTTTTTGTCGTAATATTCCCAAACTGCTAGCGCTATTTTCCCCCCATCGTTTAGTTCCACGTTTTCAACCCTGTCTCTCACAATATCGACCATTAAACCAGCACAAGCAGTATCATCAATCATAGCCCTGTTAAATCTTCCCGCACACAAGATTCCTATCTTATTCCCATACTTAAGTGCAACCTCTAACACCGCAGTTGCATTTCTAACGCATCCTACACAGACGATGTTTGCGAATGTTGACGCTAACAATAAAGCCTTAGTGCCATTAGTGGTGGTCATTATCGCTCCCTCGTAAGTCCCAAGAAAGCAATCAAGCAGCTCGACGGGCGAATTGCCGCAATCGAAATTTGGTGGAGGTAGGCTATTCCGCTCACCCATTAAAAGCCAATCACTGCCAAGTTTTCTCTTCAAATCATACGCCTCTTCAACACTTTTAACCGGCAAAATGACCTTTCCGCCTCTTTCAAAAAAAGTGGTCATCATAGTCGTCGCACGAAGCACGTCCACTACAATCCACGCGTCAGCATATTCAAGCTCGCAAGCCGGATTAAGCATGACCTCTAACCGAATTGACATTGTTTCTCCCCTACCGTTTCGTGTTTATTTTTACTGCTATTTGATACATAATACAACTAATACAAACCTTACAAAATAGGGGGAAAATCATGCCAGAGCAAAAGATAAAGGGTACACCTCTTTCTCAAGGCATTTCCTACGGTCGTTCTTTCTTATACGAAGCAATTCCTTTTACGAAAAGGAGTGTCGAAATTCGCAAAGAAGACGTCGAGAAGGAGCTAGTTCGTTTCAAGAAGGCACTCAAGAAAACCAAAGAATCACTCGAGAAACTAAAAGAAAGTGTAAAACGACGCCTGGGTGACGAAAAAGCTGGCATCATAGAGGCACATATATTGATGTTAGAAGATCCCATGTTTGTTGACAACATTGAAACAACTATTAAAGAAGGCAACTCCGCCGAGGACGCTGTCTTTTTAACAACGATGAAAATAAAAAGCATGTTCGAAGAAATTCCAGACCCCTACTTGCGGGAAAGGGCAGCAGATGTAGAAGACGTGGGAAGCAGGTTGTACAGAAATCTAATTGGAGCAAAGGATCTGTTCTTGCTGGATGTAAGGGAGCCATTAATAGTTGTGGCGAAAGACTTGGCTCCATCTGAGTTAATCGCTATTTCCGAAAACAATGTTGTGGGGTTGGTGCTATCCCAAGGCGGTCCTACATCTCACACAGCCATAATAGCAAAATCATTGAATTTGCCAACTGTATCAGGAATTGAGATGAGCTTAATCCCCGAGAACTGTTTCTTAATAGTCGACGGTACAAAAGGGGAAGTTGTAGTAAATCCTTCCCAAAGTACGCTAGCATGCGCAAGAGCAAAGATCGAAAAACTTAGGCGTGAACAAAGAGAGGCATTAAGTTTAAAAGACTTACCAGCCGTAACGCTAGATGGACTGAAAGTTGAACTGTGGGGCAACATAGCTCATCCCAACGAGGCAGGCGACGTTTTATCTTTTGGCGGAAGCGGCATCGGCCTCTTCAGGACCGAGTTTCTTTTTATGAACAGAAATGACCCGCCAAACGAGGACGAACAATTCGAGGCTTATCGCAAAACTTTAAGCGATATGAGCCCTTATCCAGTCGTTATCAGGACTATGGATGCAGGGGGCGATAAAGAAATACCCTATCTCAACATACCAAAAGAAGACAACCCCTTTTTAGGATATCGTGCATTGCGCATAGGTTTAACCGAAGAACATTTACTACTCACCCAAATTAGGGCTTTATTAAGAAGTTCTAGCTTCGGAAATCTTTACATAATGTTTCCCATGGTTTCCTCCATCTGGGAAGTGAGAAAGGCCAAAGATCTGATTCAAAAAGCAACATGCCAATTAGAAAAAGAGGGCATTAATTATGGAACTTTCAAAGTTGGCATAATGATCGAAATACCTTCTGCAGCCATTATGGCAGAGGAGCTTGCAAAAGAGGTGGATTTCTTTTCCCTTGGGACCAATGATTTAACGCAATATGCATTAGCGGTCGATAGGGGGAATGCGAAAGTATCCCGATGGTACGATCACTTGCACCCCGCTGTCTTAAGACTCGTGGCCATGACGTCTCAAGCTACAAAAAAGCAAGGCATTGAGCTTGGAATCTGCGGAGAAATGGCGAGCGATCCCCTCGCCTTGCCATTTCTTCTGGGGCTTGGATTAGACGAGCTCTCCATGTCGCCCTCCGCGATTCCCAAAATAAAAAGGTTAGTTAGAAAATTTCGCGCAGACACAGCAAGGCGAATAGCACAAAAGGTCCTTTCTATGAGAGAGGCGAACGAAATTCGAAAATATCTTGAGGAGGCGATATCGCAATTATGAATGGAAAAGTACAAATTGTATCAAAAGTTGCGCCAGGAAGTTTCGGCGACAGAAAAGTTTTAATACAAGGGTATATGATTTCAAATACAAAACCCTTAATGGTGCTGCTTCACGGGGTACACGGTTGCGCTAATTTAAAAGAAGGAAACAAGTACGCCGCTTTGGCACAAATGCTTGTCCAAAATTCGATCAACGTAATGATCATAGAAACGAGCAGAAAGACGAGAGACCGAGAGCGCTACGGAGAAGATAGAAGCAGTTGGGTAAAGGAGGCTTTTGAAGGCAAAACATATGCTATGGATTTATTTGATGTTGCAAGCGCTCTTTCGTTTATAAATAGAAATGTAAGATGTGCCTCTCTGTGGTTATGGGGTTTTTCGCTAGGAGGGTTACACTTTCTAATGATAACCGGTAGCATGCACGATAAGATTCTAAGGGAGGCAAATTTGGAAAACCCTTTACCCATAGATCTGAATGTTCACGGATTAATTCTGTCAGGAAGCGGAGATGAAGCACGCCCAGAAAACAAATTAAACGTCAATGAACCTATACTTGACTCGCTACCAGAAAAACGTTTACTCCTCCATGCAGCAAAAAACACCAAAGCGGGAAACGTATTTGCCTTTTACGGAAGCATGGACGAGACTTTTAGCAAAGAGGCATGTAGGCGTTTATTCGATCTTACACCTACCAAAAGAAGTTTTGTTATCTTAAGCGGAGTCGATCACTCTTTCAGAACAGTAAAAGGCACGCCATCAATAGCTCCATTAGCTGACATGATTAATTATTTAAAATCCTATCTATTCAAGCATCCAGGGCCATCCAGCAATAATTCCCAAAAAACTCAATATCTCTCTTCCAAACATCAATGACAAAAACGAACCAATGGCAAAAAATGGAATCATTGGGACATGATCTTTTCTTTTGACCTTTTTGGTAAGCAATAAAACTATAGCTACTAATCCCCCACTCATGAACCCAAGATACAAAGCAAGACAACCCATCCATAGCCCCATTATGCCTCCAATACTCGCAGCTATCGTAACATCACCTGTACCCATGCCACCTTGACTTAAAAACATAATAATCCATATCAAAAGACCGCACAGACAAGCCCCCAGCACGCCACTTATAAAAGCTTGCAGACCTCCGAGAAGCCTTAAAGCTAAACCCGTCACTAAAAAGGGGAAAACTAAGCGATCGTAAACGTAGCCGGAGTATATATCAGTTAAAGAAGACAGAAAAAGACAACTGAGTAATACTAAGGACAATAAAAAAGGTAAAGTTGGTCCGTAAATCAATGCTACTGCCCACAAAGATAGGCCCATTATAACCTCGACCAAAAAGCAACTTATTCCAATAGGCGCTTTACAGGTCCTACACTTACCTCTAAGAAAAACATAAGAAAAAACGGGAATGAGATCGATAATAGAGAGCGTTCTGCCACAAGCGTCGCAGGCAGAACGCTCTCTACCCCACCATTGCCTTCCCTCTATAGTCCTCTTAGCCACGACGTTTAAAAAGGAACCAAGTGCCATGCCAAAAAACAAATTCACTAAAGAAAACATTTTCGAAATCATTTGTGTCACCGCTTTAATTCTTACAAATTTCGAAGAGTTGACATTTTGTCAATTACAAGTAAAAAAGAAGGCAAAATAAGTGTCTTTAATGGATGCAAGATGAAACAACTTACCTAATAGCATACAAGGTGCCGCGTATCGTGGCAAAAACAACCGCACCTTCGCTTAATACTGGATCAGCTACAATATCCCCGTCCGATTCATATTTCCACAGCAAATTGCCACTTTTGAGATCTACCGCATAAAAATACCCATCATTGCTACCGAAATAGAGCACGCCTCCGGCATGAATGGGTGACGAATTTATAGGGCCACCAGTCTCAAAGCTCCACGCTACGTTTCCGTCATTGGAAGTTATTGCATATAATTTCCCATCCTGACCTCCAATGTAAAGCACTCCATTTACATAGGCGGGCGAAGATCCCAAAGGAGCTCCCACATATTTGTGCCATATAGGAACCACCCCTCTTAATTTCACTGAATGGACGTACCCATTATCCGTGATGTAATAAACCTTCCCATCAACATACAAGGGTGCTCCCCTCATAGGACCCTCCGTATTGCCTCCCCAACGTTCACTGCCATTCTTAGGATCCAAAGCGTGGAAACGGCCACCAAAACTTCCAACGAAAACAAATCCTTCTGCAAAGGCTGGAATACTTTGAAACCCCCTATGAGCTTTCATCTGCCATTTGTGTTGGCCATTCTTGCTGTTAATTGCGTAAAAACTGCCTTCATTGCACCCAGCATACACAGTATCGCCAGTTACTGTAACCCCAGCCATGACCGGACCGTCAACTTTAGTGCTCCATGCGACAAGACCAGAGCTTCTATTTAGGGCATATACCCTTCCGGCAAAAGTTCCAACGTAAACTTTATCTTTATCGACCGCGACCGAACCAAGGATGGATCCATCGCATTGAAATTTCCATCTTGCACTGCCATTATTAATATCGAGTGCATATACCTCCCCTTTATGATTGCCCACGTACACCGTATTGCCATCCACAATGGGAGCTCCAGTGATATTTGAGCCAGTCTCAAGCTTCCAAGCGAACACGCCTTGGGGTAAAGTTTTTATTTGAAAGTTACCCGTATTCTGCAAGTCACCCCTTACTGGAAGGGCAAAGGCACTGGTCGTATAGCTTAAAGCGCAAAACGAAAGGACCACTAACACCATCACGGCCGGAAAAAGCGATCTTTTCATGATGCCACCCCCTTTTCTCATGGTTTTAATACACCAATCAGCTTAACATACAGCTATCTTAAATTATACTCCAAGGCAGACTTGGGTCAATCAAAGCGCATCTTGAAAGTAGCGAGTTTAAAGAGATGGTAGTTTTAGAAAAAAACTAAAGGAGCAACAAGATATGTTGCCCCTTTGTATGTTAATTGGAGCCGGCGGGCGGACTCGAACCGCCAACCTGCTGATTACAAGTCAGCTGCTCTGCCAATTGAGCTACACCGGCAACCTCGCCAGCAAGATTGATTATACAAAGCTTTTAAACTTTGTCAATTAAACCATGATCTCTCCATCCTGCACGAAGGCACGCAAGCCTGCGCGGTGTATTTCACGACGACGCTTCATCTTCTTGAGTTCCTCTGTTACATACCACGCCTTGCCAGCTTCTTCTACGACCAATATAGCCCAATTTTCTCCCGGCCATACAGCATCAGCCCAGTGCCTGCGGCAACCGCGATGATGGCCCAAGACGTGTCTCCAAACGGTGTACCCATCAACCTCTAAGGAATCCAACAATTCTATCACTTCGGGAGCTATGCTTTGGTTGCAGAATATCCAAACAAACTTCATTGAGACGTACCTCCCTCTGCCTCGACAAATCTGGGCTTACGACGTATTTTCTCTTCAACAATACTATATACCACAGGAATTAACACCAAAGTCACTAAGGTAGAAAAAGATAAACCACCTATGACTGAAACTGCTAGTGGTCTCCATATCTCCGCTCCTTCACCCCGGCTTAATGCCATCGGCAGCATGCCCAATATTGTTGTTAAAGTAGTCATCAAGATTGGGCGCAAACGACGTTCTCCGCCTTCTATAAGAGCATCGCGCATGGTGTAGCCTCTAGCGCGAAGAAGGTTCACGTAATCCACAAGCACTATAGCGTTATTGACCACGGTTCCAACCAACATAACTATACCCAACAACCCTTGAAGGGAAAGATACATGCCGGTCACTAAAAGAGCCGCAATCGCTCCAGTTAAGGCAAAAGGAACGCTAAACATGATGACGAAAGGATCTAGAAAGGCTTCATACTGCCCCGTCATGATCATATAGACCAAAACTACTCCGAGCAATATCAAAAATGTCATTTGCATAAATGTTTCTTCCAAATCTTCAACGTCACCAGTCACGTCTGTCCTCATCCCTGCGGGCAGATCTATATCTTTAAGAACACCTTTAATATCTGCAGCTACCTCTCCCAAAGAACGGCCTTCTGTGTCTAACTCTATGGTAATGAGTCGTTGTCTATTTTTTCTATGAATTTCAGGGGGACCTAGTTCTTCTCTTATTTTGGCTACGTTTGTAAGCCGCACCATCTCGCCAGTTGTAGAAGGAACTAGCAGTTTATTCAACGTATCCCAAGAATGTCTTTGCTCAGGTTCAAGCCTCAACCATATTTCGTAGTTGTCCTCGCCCTCCCAATAATCCTCATCAAATTCAACGCCATAATAATAAGCCCTCAAAGCTTGAGCTACATCGTTCGTCCTTACACCCAAGAGGGCGGATCTTTCTTTGTCCACATCGACCCAAACCTCCGGCCTGCTTGCCTTTTGAGTTATTTCTACATCAACGGCTCCAGGAATTTGTTCGATCTTATTTTTAATTTTATCTCCAACTTCGAGCAGTTCATTTATATTTTCACCATATAACTCAATAACTATAGGCTTAGAAGTGCTTCCTACCATAATAGGAGAGCTAACGCTGGAACTTACTGCCTCAAATCCAGCCTTAGACTCTAAATATTGTCTTAACTGTGAGGCGACCTGAAAGCTTGACCGTTTCCTTTCTCCTTTTGGGATCAGCTCAATGCCAGCACTTCCTGTATTAGACGACTCACCTCTTAGCGCGCCCATGCCTCCACCAGAGCTACCTCCATGTATGTATACATTTTCGAGCTCTGGAATGTTATCCATAGCATAGAACATAATTTCTTTAGCCACTCTTTCAGTTTCTTCCACCCTGGTTCCCTCTGGCAACCTGAAGTTGACTCGCACGCTCCCCGTATCCGACCTGGGGATTAATTCGGTTCCGATTCGCATGAAACCGAAGACGGTAAAAAGCGCACACAATAATGCGAGGGCAATGATCTTTTTTCTGTTGTGCAATGCCCAGTCAATCGATAGGGCATAATGGCGCTCTAGCCAAATCAGGAAGCGCTTAGAGTATCGATGTATGAATAGCCTATCTTCTTGCGTCCTGAAGGTCTTGCTCCCCATCATAGGAACGAAACTTAAAGAAACAAACAGTGAAGAAGCAATGGCAAGAGACATAACAACTGATAAGGAGGAGAAAAATATCCCAATCAAACCAGTGATAAATATAAGGGGCAGCAGCACAGCCAAAGTTGTAAGGGTGGAGGCAAGCAATGCGCTTCCAACTTCGCCGGCACCCAAGGCTGAAGCAATCTGACGTTTTTCTCCATTTTCAATGTGGTAAATTATTTGATCTGTCGTAACAATGGCGTTATCAACGACCATGCCACAGGCAACAGTAAGCGCAGACAATGTCATCAAATTGACCGTGTATCCAAGTAAGCGCATGGCTATAAAAGTGGTAATTAATGAAAAAGGTATCGCACAACATATGGCAATCGTCCCGGGCAACCTGCGCAAAAACACATACGTGATCAAGAAGACTAATACCATTCCATATAAAAGTGTGGTAGCTAACTGCTTAAGGGAATCTAATATAAACTCTGACTGATCGAAGCCTATGATGTAATTTACATCAGGGGAAAATATGGATCCCTTTAACTCTTCCAAACGAGCCTTAATGCCGCTGCACACTTGAACGGTATTAGCATCGGTGTTCTTGGTCACCACCATCACCACGGAACGAGTCCCATCAGACCACCCAAACGTTGTTGGGTCTCTATAGCCATCTACCACTCTCGCCACATCTTTAAGGTAGACTGGTTTGCTGTTTAATGCTCCAACAATGGTGTAGCCCATATCCTCTATAGCTTTAAACCTGCCAGGCACGCGTAATTGATATTCCGTCAAACCTTCCTTAAAAGTACCAGCAGGCAAGTTAAAGTGCTCTCTTTGCAATACGGAAGCAATATGTTGAGCAGATAAATTGTATGCTCGTAGCTTATCTACGTCCAACAAAATCTTAATTTCCCTCTGTTCTCCACCAAATACCGACACGTCACCGACCCCCGGAATTTGTTGGATCATCTTGCTTACGTCATTGTCTACAAAGTGATACAACCCTGGAAAAGTTGGTCCGGCCTTAAAAATGACCAGCATAACGGGCAAAGCACCTGAGGTCACTTTTATAAGTATGGGGTCATCGGCATCGTCAGGAAGCCTTCTACGGATTATGTTCACCTGATCCCGTGCGTCACCCATCCTCGCATCCAAATCCTCTCCCCATTCGAATCGAAGGACAACTGCTGAGGCGTCATCACTCGAGGTAGAATTTATTTCTTTAATGCCCTGCAATGTAGCCATCCTGTCTTCCACTTCTTCTGTGACTTCCTGTTCGATATCGCTAGCTGCTGCACCTTTCCAGGTGGTAATAGCAAGTATTATAGGCGGTTCAAATTCGGGCAAAAGGTCAACCTTAATGCCAATAAAGGCCACAACCCCCAACAACAATATGGCAACAAAGGCCATTAATGTGGCAATTGGTCTTTTTACCGCAATATCCCAAAGGTTCATTCACTAACCACCTCCACGGGCACGCCATCACCTAAAGCCCGTACTATCGGCGAAATAACACCGTAGCCTTCGCTTACTCCCTCGACAATCTCGACAAGATTGCCACTTTCTATTCCGCGCTTGATAAAAGTTTGCTTCGCCTTGTTATCATCGGTCACAACGAAGCAATACCATTCCCCCGTGCCAAGCAGCTGCTTAATAGCCTCGCGAGGAAGGGATAGGCCTTTGTGTCTTCCCGCAACAACCTCAACTCTAGCAAACATGCCAGGCTTCAACGTGTCATTGGCGGGAACCCATACCTCAACTTCACCAGTTCTAGTAACGGAATCCAATGTGGGACTGATTCTCATGACTTGAGCTTCAAACGCCATGTCTGGAAAAGCATCAACTTTCACGTGGGCAAGCTGCCCTAGCTTGACTTTCGGATAATCTTTCTCCGTAATTGTTCCTTTAATCTTTACGATCTCTTGCTTTGAAATTACAAAACAAGTGTTTCCTGCTCTAACGGTATCACCGGGGTCTATATTTCGTTGAGCAATCACGCCATCGACAGGAGAAACGACATCATGGTAGCCCTTCATGATTTGAAGTTGCATTAATTGAGCTTCAGCTTGATCAAGCTGTCTTTGAGCCTGCTCAAGTTTTGCTTTTTCCACTTCATAGCGTCCCTCTATTTGGTCCAATTGCTGGCGACTTATAACTTGTTCTTCAAACAAATTTTTGTAGCGTATATAATCCTTTTCGGTGGTTTGTAGCTGACTTCGCGCCTGCGACATAGCAGCTTTTGCTGCTGCAACAGCGGCCCTTGCTTCTTCAATTTGCCTGCTGACTATGCTGTCATCAAATCTCGCTAGCCGTTGACCTCTTTTTACCATATCACCAACATCAACTAAAACCTCTAACACCGTTACATCATTTGTCACCTTGGAGGCAATAACTGCCTTTTCCTTGGGCTCTGCTGTGCCCACAAAGGTAACCAGGTCTTCAAATTCTATAACAGTAGGCTTCACGACAGAAACCTTTATGACCTCCTGGAGATCTGCAACATTATTTTGGTCTTTAGGCTTATTTCCATCTAATACTCTCACGCCCACTATTGCCGCAAATACCAATGCAATCACTACTATAACGATAGTCTTGATCTTCATTCAGTTCCCTCCTTGCTGTTCTCATTGCCATTACCAAGGTCTCCTGTCGTAAAATCCTCTTCCATTACGCCTATCGCATAAATCAGATCACTATAAGCCGAATAGGCGTCATATATCGCGTTTACAAAACTTGTGTTCGCGTCGGTCAAAGCCGTCCTTGAATCCAAAACATCTATGTTGGTCCCTACTTGTTCGACGTAACGCTTGAGTGCCATGCGATAGTCTTCCTCAGCCGTCCTAACCTGATCATCTGCTACGCGCACCCTTTGCAAAGCTGATTCCATATTTTGCCACGCTGTGGAAACTTCCAGTCGAATTTGATTTCTAAGGTCATCAATCATGGCAAGCAATTCTCTAGCCATTGCTCTATTTTCCTCAATTTTATTTTTAACTTCTCCTCTATCGTACAATCTCCAAGAGGCTATGATCGATACGTTCCAATCGTCCTCGTTTGGGAAAAACTCGTCTTCATAATAAAAAACCTCTCCCTGAAGATATACGTTAGGTCTCGCTTGCCCAGCCGCAGCTTTAGCCAGCTCTTCTGCTGCTTTTCTCGAATCGTCCAAAGAGACAAGTTCGGGACGATACTGCAAAGCCATAGCGTAAGGATCTATTTGAGGTAGTGGCGGGCAGGCCTCTTCTTCAGGAGTTATTTCTGGCACTTGGGGAAAAGAAAGAGTAATGCCTACTGCCTTTTCTAAGGCACTCAAAGCCACTCGTGTTCCATTTTGGGCCTGTATCAAATTTAATTCCGCCGTTGAAACGTCAACCTTTGTTCTCAAAACTTCATTTAACGCTACAATGCCCTGTTTGTAAAGAGATTCTGCCTGCTTTAAATGCTCTAAAGCCAAATCGTAGCTTTCCTGAGCAACCCTAAGCTGGGCCCTAGCTCTTTGCAAATCATAATAGGATTTCCTAACATCGTTTCTAACCATTTGCCTAGTACGAAGTAAATCTGCTTCAACAGCCTGACGATTCAGAGTAGCAGCTCTTAAAGAGGCCTCAAGACCATCTCCGCTATATAAGGTGTGCGTCAAAGTCAAAGCAGCTTTATAGGTGTCACGAAATTTGGTCTCCCTTAATCCTCCGCCATATTCATGTAAGTAGGATAAACTTGAATCAAGTTTAGGTGCCAATTGGGAAGCACTCTGAAGCTCTAACGCCCGAGCTTGATTTGCTTGTTCTTGTGCAGCCCTTAGTAAGGGATTATGTTCCTCAGCTGCAACTATCAAGTCAACGAGATTATATTTGGTCTCGGTTTGAACTTCTCCTCCCCACGCATTTTTGTCCATGACAAGCACTAGAAACACCAAACAACAAAAAGCCAACATGAATAAAAGACGCCTCTTAATGATATTTGACACTTTCGTTACTCATCTCCCCTCATTACTAGATCTACTACAACTTTCCAGGACACTACAGCTTCCTGTGCATCCATCACGCTGCCTAGACATGATAAAAGACCTAATATTACTAAACGCAACAGCAAAAATACTGATTCCTTTTTCGCATCTGCAAAACTAGCGAGCACACTTTCATCACTTGACTTCTTTATATAGGAAGTCAGATCCCTTGCAATTTTTTTAAACTCTTCTCTTCCGCGCTTAGCCTGGACTAGCAAATCCATCCAAATAAGCACACTTTCTGGGTCTTCGCCGAAAGCCTCAAGGATAAGTCTTCCTCTTCTGTAAATGAATTCTGCCATGTCCGTAACGTCGCAAACGTTAGATCTAAAGATCTGTTTCATCTTCTCGACTTCCAAAATTAAAACGGTACGATAAAGCTCAAACTTATCGCTGAAATGCCAGTATAAAGTCCCCTTGCTTACACCTGCCTTCTTGGCAATGGAATCGACGCTCGTTCCATGATATCCTTGTTGCGCAAATAAATGGCGTGCTGCACTGATAATATTATTCTTGGTATCCGTCATTTATCACCCTCCTGACCATTCAGTCTAGATAATTAGGATAAGCTGTTTTACTCTATTTGTAAAGATAGAAATCCCTAGTCTTAATATTGAAAAAACCTCAATGAAGGAATGATAACAAAACCGCAAGAAAACTTTTATTTTTTCACCGCAAGCAATCTGAGGGATTATAACAAGTACTTGCGACCTCAATATCATGCAGGAACCTTTCTATATTAACGTTAAACTTCTCGTCACAGGTAATGCCACAAAATTCTTAAAAATCGAGACCGAGCAGATTAACATACGTTGCCAGCAAGATAAAAGACGGGGGCTTAAAATCCCCCGTCTCAAACTATAAACCCTTGCACCAAGAAACACTAAAAACTTATCGCTTGGAGTATTGATAAAGGGCTCTTGCCTTTCTTCTACCGAATTTCTTTCTTTCTACCATCCTTGGGTCTCGCGCAAGCAAATCTGCTTTCTTTAAAACCGGTCTCATTTCAGGATCCAAAGCAAGTAAAGCTCTTGCTATTCCGAGCCTTACTGCCCCCGCTTGACCGCTTAGACCTCCTCCATGCGCCTTTACGATGACATCGAGCTTGCCTTCCATCCCAGAGACCTTGAGCGCTTCTAAAGCATGAAGTTGCCATAGCCGCCTGGGGAAATATTCTTCAACACTTCGCCCGTTTATCGTAATATGACCCTTGCCTGGACGGATTCGCACCCTAGCGATAGATTCTTTTCTCCTGCCAGTGCCCCAATAATATGTCGGTGACGGCAAATATTTTTCCCTCCTTTTTACAAAATTTTACGAACTAACAGTCGTCAATTCTCTATATCTAATTATATGTGCACGATTAATGATAAATTCGTTACTAATATTTTTGAATTAAAATGCAATCGCCTGATGGTCGCCATTCTTTTCGTGCACTTAGCCATATAACAGCTCACGTCACAGCGGCAAGTTAAATATCTAAAACCTCTGGCTTTTGAGCTTCGTGAGGATGATCAGGGCCGGCATAAACTTTTAATTTCCTTTCATATCTTAGTCTATTGCGCGGCAACATTCCCTTGACCACAACCTCAACGAGTCGCTCCGGCTTTTTCTCCAGCAATACATTATAAGGTACTGCCTTTAAGCCTCCTTTATAGCCGCTGTATCTGTATATCACTGATTGGGTAGCCTTTCTGCCTGTCAATTTTACATTAGATGCGTTAACCACAATTACAAAATCTCCCGTATCTACATGGGGAGTGTAATTAGGCTTGTGCTTTCCCATTAATATTTGGGATATGCGTGCTGCAAGACGACCTAAAGGCACATCTGTTGCATCGACTAAATACCATTTGCGCTCTCTCTCTATGTCTTTAGGCTTTGCCATAAAAGTCTTATACCCCTGCATTTAAAGTTCCTCCTTCAATTGCCTGCATAATAAAATAGCCATCTAAACACAAACAAGTGGGCTTCGACCCGCCTGAGTAATATCTTCTATCTTTTCATGACTTGAAAACAGAGCAAAACTCCTGGTGCGGAGTTATTCTATACAACCTCATCCGTCCATGTCAAGGAAAGATTCCTCGAAGGTCTGTTCAAGTAAATATCTAGAATAAGGTTTACAAAAACCTCCTAAGCCTGGGATTATGTTCTATGCCGGGAAACCTGCCCCTTTTAGCAATGGGTTTTCCATTAATTACTTTCAGATCCATGGTCATATCCCTGGGAGTAGCATGGGCGATATAACTCCCAACACCAAATATATCAGCTCCTGCTTGCGAAAGCAGTTGTATACGTTCGGGATTTAAACCACCTGAAGCAACTATCCGAACATGAGAAAACCCCTCTAAATTCAACCTCCACCGTACTTCCTCCACTAAGGCCGGAGAAACCCCGCCCCTTTCGCCTGGTGTGTCCAAACGCACTCCATCAAGCTTCTTCTTTAAGGCCCGCGCTACCAAAAGTGATTCTTCTGCCTCGTCTTTGAAAGTATCTACTAATATTATTCTGGTTTCGCTCTCAGGCAAAACGTTGTCATATAAAATAGCAGTTGTAACGGTATCGCCCACAATTAATACTGCAGCATGGGGAATGGTCCCCTGAGGTTCTGCCCCAGCCAATTTAGCTCCCAATATACAACTTGCACCCGCGCAACCACCAGCAACCAGAGCAACTCTTTCCATGACTGGCGCAACAGCGGGATGAACATGACGTGCACCGAAACATAATACCGGTTTACCATTCGCAGCCCTTACGCACTCCCTGGAGGCCGTTGCCCATCCGCTCGAACTTGCCAAGAAACCTAAAATGACGGTCTCATACATTCCAAAAGCACCATAGGGACCATGAATTCTACATACGACCTCTTTTGGAGAAAAGGGCGTACCTTCCTCCAAGGCATATACCTTTACCCCTTTGTCTTTCAATAAAGCTAAAACTTCTTGTAGTCCTGCAAAAATCCCGGCTTCCTTAGAAAAGATCTCAGCCACGACGGGAGCATCTAAACTACCGTTTTCCCGAAGCAAATCCCTCGTCTTCACAAAATAGACATCAGTGGTACATCCGGCCATAATTTCATCGTGATTAGCACTGAAAAATGCCCTTGGAGCGATTTGCAGGGAGGTAACATCTTCAAAATATTCAATGTCTTTCATGATTTTTCACCTCGCGCTCATGAGGACTAATACAAGCGAGGTCAACATAAACAGTGCAAGCAAAAGCACTGTTATCTTGCTTAGCCCAGAAAGACGCTGCCACTGACCGGAAGACATATCTGCTTGCGTCCCACCTCCAAAGACGCCAGCAAAACCACTTTGCTTTCGTTGTTGTAGAATAATAACTCCCATCAGGGCAAAAGCAATTAAAATATGCAAAATAGCTATGACCAAAAACATCCCACGTGCCTCCTAATATTTGCTATTATTTAAACAATCACTCCAAAGATCTTTTATATGTTTCCTTTGCAAGTTTTCATTAAATTTAGACCAAAACTTTAGTTTTCCCGCTTACAACCATCTCTGCCATCTGCATGGCCAGGACGGACAACCCGGTTCAAGCAACAAACCGCAGAGCATATATTCGACTTGTTATTCTAACACATTTTGGCTTTTAAACATATCGCAGAGAGCTTTTGCCGCTATATACCTGTGCGATATGCGATGCTTTGCTTCAGCCTCCAGTTCTGCAAAGGTTTTTTCATACCCCTTTGGCACAAAAATAGGATCGTAACCAAATCCGTTGTCTCCCTTTTTGACTTGAGACACCTTTCCGTAACAAATGCCCATGGTCAACCATACCTGCGACATCTTTGGCAAAACGAGGGCAATAGAAGCTACGAAGCGCGCCTCTCGATTTTCAACCCCTTTTAATTTATTTAACACCCAAAGAATTCTTAATTCATCATCTTCTGCTATCCTTGCAGAATGCACTCCAGGTTCGTTGCACAAGGCCGTTACTTCAATCCCGCTATCATCTGCTAAGGCAGGCATATTCAATATCTCGCTCCATGCCGACGCCTTATGTAACGCATTTTCAGAGTAGGAATTGCCAGTTTCTTGAACTTGAATGTCAACTTTGGTCACCTCTGGGCCAAATAACAGTTCAACAGGGGCTTCTCTTAGCAAAAAGACCATTTCACGATATTTATCCCTGTTTTTACTGGCAAATACAATCCTACTTTTAGACAACCAGCGGTCCTCCTTTTTTCGATATAAAGAAGCTCTATAAAAACAAAAATTTGGCAACATTATCAGCTTTATGGGTTTTGTTCATGACCTTGGCGCCAATCGCCAGGAAACGGACAAATCAACAGGAGCAGTTACTGTCACATCCTTACCTTCAACTAAAAACTTTACTTCCTTAATGGGGTCAAAATTTTCTATAATGGTGCGAAGCAGGGCCGTCATAAAGAGTAAAGCTTCGTCTTTATTTAATTTTTGCAAAGAAGAATAAAATGGCGCACTCATGTTTAGATACATAATCTCACCGTTCCGAAAAACATGAAGTATTCGACTATTTCCTTCTATTAAGCCCTTGGATCTCATTAGTGATATCCACTGTTCTAAACTGGCTACAATATTCTCTTCTGGAATGCTTGGCACTAACCTATAAGTTGTTACACCTAAAGTACCATTTTCGGGCAGAAACAGCTTAATTTCAGCTACTTGTCTTTCGGTTTTAAAGCCCTCTTCATTTTTTTCAACAACAATCTCTCCGGGGACATACAATTTTTTGCCAAATATCTTCAGCATTAGTCCCGATCCATAATATCCCAATCCGAATAAAATCATAATTAGACATGCCCAGGCAATGATACGATATGGCAGAGGAGCCTTCTTTGAGATTTCTTTCTGCTCTTTATCTCGCCTTCGTGGCAATTCTTTATTTCTCATGAAAACCAATCCCCCCAAGATCTACATACTGCGCAAGTAAGACTCTATACCATCGGCTAAGCTGTCAGCAACTCTTTTTTGATAATTCGCGTTCGCTAATAAAGCGGCTTCCGATTTATCTGTCAGAAATCCCATCTCGACCAAGACCGCGGGCATTGTCGCTCCCCTAAGCACGAAAAAGGGTGCTTGGGCTACTCGTCGCATGTTCAATCCAGAGTGATTACCTGCTTTATACAAAACTTCAGCAAAAGACAAACTTTGTTCAATCTTAACGTTCTGCTCCATGTCTCCTAAAATCTGCAATAAGAGTTTTGTTCGTTTATCAGCAATTTTATTCACGTCGTCTGTTCCCTCACCCAGCTCCCTATTTTCTATCAACGCTAGCTTCATGGCGTCCTCATCGGTTGGTAGGGCCATTATATAGATCTCAATTCCCCTGGCACTTCGGCCTGCCGGCAAAGCATTACAATGAAGACTCACAAATAAATCCCCATCCCAGTCATTAGCGAGTTTTGTCCTCTCATCAAGTCGCAAATATATATCCTGCGAACGCGTCAGCCTGGCTTTTATCCCACGCTTCTCGAGAACCTTTATCAGAATTTGGCCGACTTTTAAATTGATGTCCTTTTCCCTGATGCCGTTTGCTACTGCCCCTGGATCTTTGCCTCCATGGCCCGGATCAATTACAACTAACCGTGGTTTAGAGCCCTTTGGCGCTGCCCTTTTTGGGTCGTCACGAACTTGAGAAGGCACGAAAATATCATCAGTACTTTTTTGAGATGTAACGTCGCTACTTAAGCCCTCATTTATAAAAAAGTCAACCACATATCGAGGCGGTGAAGACAGATTAAAATAAGATATCCTATGAAATGAATGCTCAATTTCAATAATCGCTGTCCCATTTCTTTGATTTACCGAGACTTCAGGAAAGGGTCCCTGCTGTTTAATGTCTTTGACCAGATCATCCACAAGCACTCCGTTAAATTTAAGCACCAACTTAGACGGTTTTTTTTCTACAAAAGGAGATACATCAGAAGATAGATCTAAAACCAGTCTGACTCTATCTTCCCATTGGCCCCACCGTAGTCCAACGATCTTAGTCGCAAAAGACGCTGAGCTGCTTTGTTCTATTTTTTTGACGTCTCCCCGAACAATTACATCGCTGACGACAAAATCATCTGTGGTTGCCTCAGTCTTGCCGGCCCATTTTAAGGTCTTGCCGTCGCCTACGAGAGGTGTTAGCAACTTTAAAGTAGTATTTGCCTCAAGCCACCAATGTCCATCTTTGTACGTTGGGATAGAGGTGAGGGGAATTATATTATGCCCATCCCTTTTAGCCACCGCAGCACCAGGCACCAGTTCAAGGGTATTTTCCCCCTTTTTAGCCAAAAAAGATTTTTCGTTGGAGCTAACCTCCAGCTTAAGCTTGGCTGCAACAACGTCTATGGGTGCTAAGTTGTGCTCATTCACTTTAAGGACCAAGACGTAGCCGAGATTTTCAACGCCATGCCATAAAATCCACTTTTCTGCAGCATAGACAACATCCTTGGCTGCCAATGCTGGTAACAATAAAAGAAACATAAAGACAAACAAATACTTAATCTTCTTAATTTCCTGCCGACGCCACATCTTCAATCACCAAAGAAGGAGACCCCACACTCCCATAAAATTTTAAATCGCTTCCTACCTCCACTACGCGGGACAAAATATCATAAATATTGCCCGCTATTGTCATTCCAGAAACGGGCTCTTCAATCATGCCCTTCTTAATACAAGCACCTTTAACACCTAGCGATAGATCGCCAGTTGTTGGGTCAAAGGTATGTAGGCCAAGCAAATCCACCACATAAATTCCAAAGTTTATACCGCTTAGAAGGCTTCGCAAATTTCTGGTGCCAGGCGTTATAAAGAGGTTTGAGGCTCCCACTTCAGGCAAGGAACCTGTCCCCCGAACGCAGTTGCCCGTCGAAGGAACCCCGTCCATCCTTGCGTGTTCTAGATTATATAAAAAGTTGGTCAATACTCCACTTTCAAGCAAAACTGTTTTTTGAGCAGGAACACCCTCTCCGTCAAAAGCGTAACTTCCTATGCCCCTCTTTACGGTCGCATCGTCGACTAAATTAACATTACAGGAGACAACCTGATGGCCCATCTTGCCTGCGAGCCACGATTTGCCCTTATGAACGCTATCCGCTAAAAGAGAATCTTCTAGCAAAGACACGATCGAAGCCGCGGCCACACTATCCAATACCACAATATATCTGCCGCTTTTAAGGGGGTTGCCGCCCAAGGTCAAACCCGTCCTCTGTACTGCATGCCTAGCTATACTCAGATAATCCAGATCATTTGCGTAACGACGCTCTTCTCCAAAACCACCTATTTCTACCTTGTTGTCGTCGCTCATTATTAGTGTAACATCACACCTAGCAACTGTCTCCCTTTGCCATCCATAAAACCCTGCGCTAGACAAATAAAGTGTCTGTTCATAACCCTCTCCATAAAAAGCCTCTCGTATCGATGTAACTCGCTTATCGATACAGCGTACTTCATCAGAAATTGAGGAACATATCTTCTCTCCACGTTCAAAACCAGGACCTTCAGCTATAAGGGGATCGAAAATATCTTGGTCTTGAAAGGCTCTATTGCACTCATGATTTAATCCGGCAAAAGGATTAGGATCGTTGTTCTGACAATTATAAGTTGCCCATTCAATAACTTGAGTCAAGACATCTTTGGTCAACATGTTAGTATAGGCAATACCTTGCCTGCCTTCTGCATCGATGACTCGCAAGCCTAAAGATACCGACTGACCTTCAAGTTTTTCATCTAGATCGCCATCCATAAATGAAAGAGCAAATGAAACGTTGGCCTTATATAATACATCTCCTTCTTTGATGTTTTTCCTGTTCTGCAGTCGATCCAGCATCCAATAGGCCACAGACTCTACAAACTCTTCTTTCGGCAAATCTATCGTAATCGACATAACTCTTCCGCGATGACCTTTGCAGCCTTCTCAACATCTTCGAAACTTACGTCGCGGTGCGTAACCAACCTTATCTTCTCAGGAGTAGGGTTAAATAAAACGCCCCTTTGCCTACATTTTTCTGCTAAAAGGGCCTCATCTACGGAACTTTCTACGTCAAAATATACCATATTTGTGGGTTTTGACACCTCTACCACCTTGACTCCTTCGCTCGTCAAACGATCTTTTAGAATTTTTGCCTTTTCATGATCATGTCTTAGGTCAGGATAATTTCTCAAAGCTATTATGCCAGCAGCAGCAATAACTCCCGCTTGGCGTAAACCACCACCAACTCGCTTCCGCCAATGCCTGGCCCTTCTTATGTAGTCCTTACTGCCACAAATAAGCGACCCTATCGGGGCTCCTAAGCCTTTAGAGAGGCAAAATTGCACTGAATCCACCGACTCAGTGTAAACTATCGGTTCCACTCCCCAAGCAATGGCAGCATTAAATATTCTGGCTCCATCAAGATGTACAGAAAGTCCCCTATTTTTAGCGAGGCTAACCATTGATAAAAAATCTTCGGGGGATATAGCAACACCTCCACAAGCATTATGGGTGTTTTCTAGACACAGCAATTTAGCCGGAGCATAGTGAACATTTTCAGGCCTACAAAAAGACAATACTTCTTCAGGCTTTGGAATGCCATCGCCATCGTTCACGCAAAGAGGTACAAGCCCACCTAAGGCTGACAATCCTCCTCCTTCGTTAACATAAATGTGACTTTTATAACCCAATATGACTCCATCTCCACGATTGCAATGAGTGAGCAAAGAAACTATATTTCCCATTGTTCCTGAACAAACGAATAAGGCTGCCTCTTGGCCTGTTATTTCTGCAGCGAGTTGCTCCAATTTTATTACCGTTGGATCTTCTTGATAAACGTCATCTCCAACTTCTGCTTCGGCCATAGCCCTCCTCATTTCAAAAGAGGGTTTAGTCACGGTATCGCTCCTTAGATCGATAATTGACATTGTTTATTCTCCTTCCTTAAATTACGAAAATTTACAAAACCTAATTTAGAGTAAGCGCAATTTTGACCAACTAGGGCAAAATCTGGCTAATCTAAATTATAATACAAAGTACGAATCTAATTGACCTGGCGCCATATTTGGCTCTAAAAAGTCCCTCCAATTTACTCCAGAAGTCAGCTATAAGAAATTGCTTTTATGGAGGTTGAACAATGTTTAGCAAAAGAGATTTTTTTAAATTCACACAAAGTAAATCGTATGTCTCAGGCATAGACTTGGTTGCACATGAAGAAAATATTTTAATAACGGTAAACAAATCACCCTTTGTGACCCTAAGAGCTTCACGAAGCGATCTAAGAGAACTAGCAATAGGTCATTTATTAACCTGTGGTGTTATAAAGCGTTACGACGACATAAAACACATAGAAACAGCAGATGATTACGTTGTGAACGTCGAGTTGAAGACAAAGCCATCACTACAAGAAAAAAGCGACTTCAAATATATCGATGCAAACTGGGCAATTAATGTAAAAATAATTTTTGATGGCATGAGATTGCTTGAAGATGCTCCGTTTTACAGGAAAACTGGTGCCTTTCATGGGGCTATTCTAATGCATAATAGTGGACACAAATACTTTTTGTTAGAAGACATATCTAGGCATAATGTCGTAGAAAAAGCTATAGGCAAGGCCTTAGAGAAAAGGGTCAAAATGGAAGAATGCCTAATGTTGATTTCAGGAAGATTAATGTGCGAATTAGTAAGTAAAATCTTAATCGCAAAGATCCCGATATTAGGCAGCGTTTCAGCGACTACTTGCGAAGCAATAGAGATGGCCCAAAAGTACGGAGTTACTTTAATCGGGTTCATACGAGAAGGAAGAATGAATGTTTATACACATCCCGCTAGAATTACCTAGGTTTTTCTCAGCCAAAGAGATTAACTCCTCTGGCACCATGTGATTTGGGACATCAATACCCATCTCAAAGCCAGGCCTGATGGACCCGTGAAAATCACTTCCAGCGGTTGGCTGTAAATCAAATTTATCCGCTAACTTCAGGAAACTAAAAATATCCTCAGCCCTGTGATGGCTTGAGTAACACTCCAATCCCCATAAACCGAAACTCTTAAGTTTTTCGAGCAACTTCTCCAATTCATCGAAGGTCAAACGCATTTCGCCCGGATGAGCTAAAACAGATAACCCTTTCGCGTTATTTATCAGTGCAATACACCTTTCAGGTGAAAGAGTTTTCCTGGCAACGTAAGCCGGCGCACCTCTACCAAGATATTTAACAAATGCTTCTTTAATATCAGAAACATAACCTTTTCTAAGCAACACCTTTGCAATATGGGGTCTTGCTATCACCTCGCCTTTTGACTCTCTTGCAACCTCTTCAAGCGTAATCTCCATACCCAAGGACCTGAGCTTTTCACATATGGCGACGTTTCTTTCATGCCTGTGCATTCTAATAGTCGCTAAAGCTTTTTGCAGTAAAGGATCATCGTAGTCAAAACCATAACCCAAGATATGAACAATACAACGATGTTCAGCGGAAAGCTCAATGCCGCTCAAACCAGCTAGTTTATGAACGATACAGGCTCGTTCAAACTCCTCCAGACCACCTGTCGTATCGTGATCAGTAAGAGATAGCAAAGATATTCCCTTTTCTTTTGCCTTTGATACTAAATCCGAGGGAGATAAAGTCCCATCAGATGCAGTGGAGTGAACATGTAAATCTATTAACAAGAGATATCACTCCAGGTAATTTTTAATTTCAAAGATGGAGGCTACATCAAGCAGAACTATAAGATCTCCTTCTTTAGTTCTAACTATGCCTTGAAGGTATTCCCTCTCTATTGCAGAATCGATAGATTCCGCAGTTTCGACTTGGCTTGATTGCACCGCCCTGACTTCGTGAACCGAATCAACTAATATGCCAAACATTATGTCTTCCTCTTCAACAACCACTATCCTTGATTCGTTGCGACGCTCAATCTCTCCTCGGCTCATTTTTACGGCAATATCCATTACGGGAATTACTGTCCCCCTCAGATTGATTACTCCGCATACGTATGGCGGTGCGTTTGGAACCCTGGTTATATTTTCCGGTATCCGCACGATCTCTCTTACTTGTGATACTTCAATAGCATAATGTTCTTCAAACAGATTAAAAACCAACAACGTAGCCTCTTTGCTTCCTTTTGCCTCCTGGGACATATCTCTACTCGTTGATATGCTCTCAATAACTTCCATCTTTGAATATCTCCCCTTTAAATAAGATTCCAAGGCTCAAAGCAAATTATATCTCCCATTAAAGTTAAAATTCGAATTCCATCAACATCTAATAGAGCGAACGAAGCGGGATTTTTGCCCTTTGGCAGACTAGCCGAACCGGGATTTAAAAAAATCGTTTTTCCTTCACGGGTAATAGAGCTAACGTGCGTGTGTCCCGTAAGTACTAAATCGGCATTGAACGTCGACGCTAGATTCCCTGGCTTTCCAAGATCCGTACCATGCAAGGCAAGTATTAACCTACCATCCCACCATAAGACGGAATAAGGATCTGATATAGGCCACTTCAGTATAGCAGCATCTATATCGGCATCGCAATTGCCTCGAATAATTATGACAGGGATTTTAGAGAGATTGATTTCTTCTGCCAATTCCCTTGGCGCATATTCCTCGGGAAGAGGATTACGAGGGCCATGGTACAAGACATCACCAAGATGAATAATAAGGTTTGATCCTCGCCAAAGGCGCTCTGCTTCCCTCCAAGCCTTTAAGCTTCCATGTGTATCTGAAATAACTGCTATCTTTATAGACATATAAAACCTCATCCTTCCCTCAAGGATAACACGTCCTTTAAAAGTGAATACGAAGTCTCCTTGGGTCCGGAGCCGGAACCACTAATACATATTTCGCCTATGACATCGGTCAAAAGCAGCGCACCTATGGAAAAACCTTCTAAGTGAGCCAAAGGATGGTTTAAGGAAAGAATTTCTGGACTCACACTAATATGTATCTCGTTAGAATTTGCTTCAATCCTGGAAAGGAGCTTTAATTTACCTCCCCTTCTTTTGGCTTCTTCGATATTTTGCGCCGTTATATTTCTAATCCCCTTTATGGAAGCTTGTTTGAGATCGACATTCGCCGACATTAAACTCCTTGCAACTATTGCGGTTTTAGCCGCAGCCTCCAGTCCATCTATGTCAACCCATGGATTTTGCTCCGAAAGGCCACGCCTTTGGGCTTCCAGCAAGGCTTCATCAAAAGTACTTCCCATTCCCATTACAGTAAGTACAAAATTACAGGTACCATTGAGTATCCCCTCAAACCTTCTAATGCAACATCCCGGCAAACCATGACGTACCAAGGAAAAAAGTGGAGTACCCGATAAAACGGTAGCCTCATAAAGTAATTTTACGCCTATCTCCAATGACTCTCGTGTTAATTCATCAAAATGCAAGCTCATAGCGCCTGTATTAGCGGTAACTACATGCTTGCCTCTTTTAATAGCCTTTTTCATGATAGATCTGGCAGGTTCCCCGATTTCAAAATCAGATGGAGTACATTCAACTAAAATATCATAATCCAGGTCTTCCAACATCTCATTTGCGTCACTTATAACCAAAGTGCCCTCGCTCTCCAGAGCATCAATCCTTCCCGTTAAAGCTTCCCATTGAAGCAGCCTATCTACATCGATACCATGGGAGTTAAAAACACATCCTCGACTTCGAGTGGCAACTCCCACAAGGGAAATTGAGGCACTTTCTACAACATCTCGCTTCCTACCCAGTAATTCGCAAAAAGCCCTTCCAACTCTACCACACCCAAAAAGCAAAACCTTCACCGCAACGTGCCCCCCTTCCCTACATCCCCTTACAGGGATGATCGGACAAAAAGTCATTACAAATTTTACATAAAGAGTGTATCATAATACCTTGAAATTTATAACATTTCTTTGAGGGGCATAAATGTCACAAATAACAACAAAGCAGGCACATGGCAACGACCTACTCTCCCACGGGTCC
>NZ_CALETC010000087.1:0-1362 GCF_937920065.1 Acetomicrobium mobile | reverse complement strand
ATGAGCTTCATTTCCTTTAAATCTATCTGGCTTGAAATGTCTTTTGGGAGAAATTCCTTTATAAATTGTCTTACGTTTGCTTCATCTGACATTACCCTTTTAAAGAGCCTGTCGTGGGGGTCTTTGGGAGTTAAGTCGTCTTTGGGCACAAGGGGAAACCTCCTTTAAAAGAAATTGGGCAATATAATTTAGTAGCTTAGAATAACATTAATATGCCTGCTGAAAAAGCAAGCATATATCACATTACTTGCTAATGATATCACAAAAACATCGAAGGTAACTTGATCTTTACTCTAAATTATGTCTTGGGCATTTACATACAAAAGAAACAATTAAGCATTTTTGGCAGCATCGTTAAGCTGTTAAACTAAAATTCAAGATTAAAGATCCGACCCCGGAGTTTCCCACCATTGTTTACTACAATCTACTCTTCCTCGCTAACCTCTTTTAAAACTTGCTTATAAAGTTGTTGACTTACTCTAAACCCGGCTTTCATCTGTAAGGCATCCAGATATACTTTAAGATTATCAATAAGCCCTTCTTTTTTGGCCCATATTAATAAGCCTATTGTCCCTAGGACTTTTAAGCCCAGTTTCCTAGCGAACTCTCGGACCTCCTTTTCGTCAAGTAAAACTAACCTGGCTCCCATTTCAAGAGCCAAAGCAATAACTTCAGCCTCTCCATAGTCCAGCTGAGTGACAAGTATTTTCACGATCCACTGATTTTTAACCTCTTTTACTTTAATCCAACCGGATGCTGCAACCTCAAGAGTACCTGGTCTGTCCTTTCCTTCTATCACTACCTCATTCCAAACTGCTTTTGGGATAAAAAGGTTTTCGTTCTTACATATATTTTGAAGTAAATTCAACATATCGATCGAGCTCAACGCAATCAACACCGAGGAATCGCAGATCACTGTCAATCTAATTCCTCCAAAACCTTTAGATCTTCGCTTAACTCTTCAAGATCGTAATGACGCAAGATATCTTCTTCCCCCAAAAGTTTGGAGAACTCCCACTTTGTCATCCCTGCAAGCTCGCGAGCCTTTCCAAAACTTAAAAGACCTTTCTCATATAGTCTTAAGGCAAGCTCTCTTTTTAGCCGTGCAGGCATCTCTTCTCTAGGAAGTTTTATGGACATGACCAAATCATCGGGTAACTCTAATTCAAATCCAGGCATTATGACACCTCCTCAAACTTGCTGCTTCAACAACAAGAGGCCTGATGTTCGTTTAACATTATATCATTCACAAGAATAAGATAACTATCAGGGCCTACCGTTCATTTAGTGGTTTTATAATGGTAGACCCCGGAGTTTCCCCATTGCGGGATTTCATCGCCAAATTGCTCGGAAACTTCTATC
>NZ_CALETC010000086.1:0-13450 GCF_937920065.1 Acetomicrobium mobile | reverse complement strand
ATTAACTCCCCTTGTAAATCTTGGCGGAGCTCTAGCATCTTGTGCTCCGACGCCTAAAACACAAATAGAAGCCGTCGTAAGGATTTTGAATTCCGTTCTGGCAGGAAGGGAAGTCAGATATATACCCATCGTTATGGATCTTCCGAAAAACTACTTAGTAAATTACCCCATGCTCAAAAAGTTTGATATAACTCGTTCTTCACTCCCAAAGAACCATATTCTGTTAAATGTTCCTGAGACTTTTTATAGAAGATATAAAAATGTTCTTTTGCCTGCTATATGTGTCGTTTCAATTTTGTCCGTCCTGGCATTGCTTTTGCTAATTAACTTCAACAGACGTAGAAGAGCTGAAGAGGCATTACACCGGGAGGTGGCCTTTTTAAAACAACTAGTAGAAACGATCCCTGATGCCATGTGTTATATCGATGGCAGCGGACGCATTGTACTGTGGAATAAAGCCTTTGAAAATTACCTTTCGCCCACCTGCGGGCAGATCAAGGGATGCAAGATCAGCGATTGTGTATCCGATATATCCCTTGCGGGAAATATAGAGTTGAATAGTTCAAATTACGTCGTGAATGAGGAGGAGTTTCAAACCACCCCGATTCTTTTTAGGGATAAATCCGGCGAGATTCATTATTTAAACGTCCACAAAAGACCGATTAAGAATGGCGAGAAACTCATAGGGACACTTATCATTATGATAGATGTCACTGCGTTGGTACAAATGCAAGAATCATTGAGGGGGCAAAAAAAGCGGTTGGAATTGACCTTGATGGGAAGCAATGTAGCCTACTTCGAACGCAACGTTAAAACGGACGAATTATGGATGAATTCCCTCGGATATGAACTTCTAGGATATGATGAAGGGGAAATTAAAAGTTTTTCTCAATTTAAGGAGCTTGTGCATCCCGAAGACCTGGAACAATATAATCTGTCATTGCAAAGGGTTTTTGAAAACATAAACGATAATTACAGAACGAATTATCGGATTAGGAGGAAAAATGGCGAATATATATGGATTGAAGCTACTGCCCTTGTGGTTGAACGAGACCTCGAGGGCAATCCGTCGATATTCGCCGGAGTATTCTGGGACATTACTGAAGAAAAACTCAAAGAGGCAGAAACCGCACAATTGATAGAAGGGCTTTATACGAGTTCGATGCTGGATCCCTTAACCGGAATTTTGAACAGGAAAGGATTGCGAGATAAACTTCCCGATGTGATTGCTCAGTGTAAGAAAATGGGAAAGAGTTTGAGCCTCATTTTATTAGATATCGATGATTTCAAAAAGATAAATGACACTTATGGTCATTTGGCAGGAGACTCGGTGTTAAGGGAATTAAGCGAAGCGGTAAGAGAGACGATTAGGAAAGATGATCTTTTCGTAAGATGGGGTGGAGATGAATTTTTAATTGTGTCGATGATTACGGTTGATGAAGCCCTTTGCATTGCTGATCGGTTGAGACGCAACATAGAAGGTCGACGATTTTCAGGATTTAACGTGACAGTTAGTGTAGGAATATCCAGGCTTTTGACAGACGAACCTTTGGAAGAAGGAATAAAAAGGGCTGACAGAGCCCTATACAACGCAAAGGCTAAGGGCAAAAATTCTGTTGCTGTGGAAGACGAATGATGACAGAAACAAACAGTCTCAAAGGTCATATTATTCAAACCCTCCGGTGTTTTTAACCCACAACTGGCATTTATACAGTGAATTTTTATGTACTTTCTCAGTGGGGTATACTGTGTGTAGAGATTTACACCAATTGTTTTGTATGAAGAATAAAAGGCACTAGACGAAGGAGGCATATTAGCATGTTGGACAAAAATAAGGTGCAGGAAATTTCGAAGAATCTACAAAGCAGGGGAATTGACGCTTTTCTTTTAGGCCCTGGAGATGATTTAGAGTACCTCAGCGGATTGAAAACGGGGGAGTGCGAACGATTCAAGGGGCTTTTCGTCCTGGGAGATGGCAGGTATTTCTACGTCACGCCCTATCTGTATGCAGAAGAATTTGAGGCAGCATTGGGCAAAGAGACGCCTGCATACATGTGGGAGGACAAGAATTGGTTTTATCCAGCGTTAGCTCAGGCGATGGATGATTATGGCCTTAACGGCAAGAAGCTTGCCGTTAATTACGGCGTGAGGGCCGTGGACGCCATTGAGATAGCCGATCGACACGGGGTAAAGTTGTTGAACGGATGGCATTTGCTGGACAAGATGAGGATAATCAAGAGCCCTTCGGAGATAGAAAAGCTGGAAAAGGCAACACAAATTTCTGACGAGGCTTTTAAGGAACTTCTGGGCTTTATAAAACCGGGTATGACGGAGGGGGAAATCAGGAAAAAACTTCTTGAGCTTTTTGAGAAACACGGAGCTGACGAACCGGCCTTTGACGTCATCGTTGCGCAAAAGGAAAACGCCTCAAAGCCCCATTATAATGGCGCCAAAGGGGTCATAAGAGAACGCGATCTGGTGCTCGTCGACTTTGGGTGCAGGTATGAAAGCTATTGTTCTGATACCACCCGTACGGTTTTCGTGGGTGAGCCGACAGAAGAAGAGAAAGAGCTTTACGACGTAGTCCTGCGTGCCCAAGAAGCCGGTGAAGCTGCGGTAAGACCGGGAGTCCCGGCGGAAGAGGTCGATAGGGCGGCAAGGAGGGTCATAGAAGAAGCCGGTTACGGAGAATATTTCAACACCAGGCTAGGTCACGGGATAGGCGTAGCAATTCACGAGGCCCCTTACATCATGGAAGGCAACAAAATGCCTCTGGAACCAGGCATGACTTTCAGCATAGAGCCAGGAATTTATATCCCCGGCAAGATAGGCATTCGCATCGAAAATGTTGTGGTTGTAACAAAGGACGGCTGTTGGCCTCTTTCGAAGTTGCCTAAAGGGATCATCGTCCTTTGACACCTGTTTAACCAAACTTTATATAATGTGCAGATGACAGTTGGGGTATTTATATGACGATCTTATGGAGGGACGGCGCAAGCGCTATCCCTCCATAAGATTTCGGTGATCATTTTCTGACGATAATGGCTCGCTGTGTGCCCCAACATCTTCTCGATCGCGATGGTTATTGTTGAATTTCGTGGTAAACTCTGGTGTGTATGCCAAAATTTTTAAGAATTTGATTAATATGAAAGGTGATTTTAATATTGAATGCATAAACATGGTTGGGTTAGAGCGGCTTGGCATAGCAAGAGGGTGGGGACAAGAATTTTATGAGTTAAAAGGAGGAATATCAATGGAGACCATCACAGCTCTACTGGTTATTGCTATTGTGTATGCGATTGGCGATTATGTCTCTCAGAAGACAAAGGCGATTTTTTCCATGTTATTTGTTTCAGGAATCATTTTTATGGTTGGTTTTTGGTTTGGTGTTCCCAAGACCTTATTTGAGGATGCCGCTATTGTTAAACTCTCTTTGGCGTTAATCCCCACGCTTATGGTGCATATGGGCACATTGATGAGGCTTAAAGATTTGCAGGAAGAGTGGAAGACAGTGATTATAGCCTTAAGCGCCATTATCGCTGCGGGGATTGTCCTTTTCCTGATAGGTTCACCCCTCATTGGCAAAGAATTTGCAGTGCCGGCTGCGGGTCCCATCTCGGGCGGGGTTGTAGCGACCCTCATCATGAGTGAGGCAGCTAAGGCTAAGGGCTTGGAGACGGTCTTGGTTTTTCTTACGCTTCTTTTGGTGCTTCAGAACTTCGTTGGTTTGCCGATAGCTTCGATTTGTTTATCGCGGGAGGGACACCGCCTTCGCGATGCTTATCGAAGCGGAGGTGTTCTTAAAGATGACCAATCCTCGAAATTAGAGGCTAATCTCGGAAAAAAGGAGCGAAAATGGAAATTTATTCCGGAAACCCCAAAGGAGTTGCAAACGCCATTTATCCTGATAATGAAGACCATGCTTGTGGGGTGGCTTGCTGTGGTAGCGACTACCCTTTTGGGCGGTGTCATCGATAAATTTGTGATGGCATTGATATTTGGTATCATATTTTACGAGATAGGATTTCTTGAACCAAAGATCTTGACTAGGGCAAATTCGGAGGGCTTTACCCTTTTTGCTTTGTTGGTGCCCATTTTCATGAACTTAAATAAGGCAACGCCGGGCATGGTAATCTCTCTCATAGTTCCCATCGTTTTATCCTTTGCCATAGCTGTGGTGGGAATTGCCATCTCATCGGTAATTTTGTCCAGAATTTTCAAGTATTCATGGGAGATGAGCCTCGCCATAGGTGTCTGTTGCTTGTTCGGTTTCCCTGGGACGTTTATAGTGTCTCAGGAAGTGGCAAATGCTGTGGGCGAGACACCTGAAGAAAAGGAGTTTGTGCTCACTAAGATACTGCCCAAGATGTTGGTTTCCGGTTTTACGACAGTTACTATCGCTTCAGTTTTCCTGGCTGGATTCCTAGTGAAATTGTTGTAATTTTTTCAAGGAGCGTGATTTTTTTGAAACTTGAAGAAATCGTTGAGCTTGCTGAAGAGCTTGAGGAGAAAGTCATAAAATTTCGCCGTGATTTCCACGCCCACCCCGAGCTTTCCTGGAAAGAGGAGAGGACGTCTAAAGTCATAGAGCAGGTCTTGAAAGAGTTGGGGTTTGAAAACGTGCGTCGCGGTTTCGGTGGGACGGAGTCTGGCGTTGTTGGAGATATAGCTGGAAGAAAAGAAGTTCCCCTGATAGCATTAAGGGCGGACATCGATGCTTTGCCAATCGAAGAGGAGGCAGACGTGCCTTGGAGGTCCATAAATAAAGGCGTCATGCACGCTTGCGGACACGACGCTCACGCGGCGATACTTTTAGGGGTTGCCCACATGCTTGCTTTGTTAAAAGATAAACTTCCCTGTAAAGTGCGCTTGATCTTCCAACCGGCAGAAGAGTCAGGCGTTCGGTCTGGCGCTCGCCAGCTTATCGAGGAAGGCGCTTTGGACGGTGTGGAAGCCATTTGGGGCCTTCACGTGTGGAGTTCGCTTCCGGCGGGTAAAATTGGCTACAGATCCGGTCCAACTATGGCCTCCGCAGACATATGGGGGGTAGAGATAAAGGGTAAAGGAGGTCACGGTTCAAGGCCCCACGAAGCGATAGATCCTACCATAGCGGCGGCAAGTATAGTATTGTCGCTACAGACTATAATAAGCCGAGAGCTGGACCCGCAAGAAACGGCGGTCTTAAGCATCGGCAGGCTGGAGAGCGGAAGCGCCCCCAACGTCATTCCCGAAAAAGCGCTAATTCAAGGCAACATTCGCACGACTAATTCAATTGTGCGTGACGAATTGCCCGGAAGTATAGAACGAATCGCAAAGGGAATAGGTAGCGCTTTGAGGTGTGAAGTTAAAACCAACTTTATTCCCGTCTATCCTGTCACCGTAAACGACCCTGACATGGTTGAGACCTTGAAAAAAGTTGCATCAGCCATGTTTGGCGATCAATCCCTGACAGAAATGCCCATAGTGATGGGTTCAGAGGATTTTAGCTTCTATCAACAGAAAGTACCGGGAGTCATTTTTTTCTTAGGGATGGCAGATTCTCAAAAAGGCACCGATGCCGAACACCATAACCCAACGTTTAAGACCAACGATGAGGTGCTAAAAAAAGGTGTGGCGCTTTTAACGGCCCTTGTGATGGAGTCCAAAGGAGAGGAATAGTTAATGATGAGAAAAATGCCAAAGGTTTTGGTGACAAGTCGCATCCCGGAAGAGGGGATGCGCATGTTGGAGGAGCATTGTGATGTCAAGGTGTTCGACTACGAAGGGGTTTTCCCGAGAGATGTGCTTTTAAAGGAAGTCAATGGAGTGAATGCCATCGTATGCCTGCTTGCCGATAAAATCGATGGCGAAGTGATGGACGCGGCAGGCCCGCAGCTTAAGATCATTGCCAATTATGCCGTCGGATTTGACAATATCGACGTTGATGCAGCCACAAAGCGCGGTATCATGGTGACTAACACGCCCGGCGTGCTCACGGATACTACGGCCGATCTGGCGTGGGCTCTGCTTTTGGCGACAGCCCGCAGAGTCGTGGAAGGCGATAAATTCTTGCGCCAGGGAAAGTTTAAGGGATGGAAGCCTATGCTTCTTTTGGGCACGGACGTCTATCACGCAACGCTTGGCATCATTGGCTTTGGAAACATCGGCAGGGCGGTAGCGCGCAGGGCAATGGGGTTTGACATGAAGATCATCTACTACAGCGCTCATAAAGCCCCCGTAGAATTGGAAAGGAAGTTAAACGCCGAATACAGGCCGCTCGATGATCTGCTTAAAGAGGCGGACTTCGTATCGATCCACGTACCGCTTACAAAGGAAACCAGACATCTGATCGGCGAGCGAGAGCTAAAGATGATGAAAAAGGAAGCCTACCTCATAAACACTGCGAGGGGACCTATCGTTGACGAAAAGGCTTTGGCGAAGGCCCTGAAAGAAGGCTGGATCAGGGGAGCCGGCCTTGATGTCTTTGAACGTGAACCCGAGGTCGAGCCCGAGCTTCTTGAACTTGATAACGCGGTCTTGCTGCCTCATCTTGGCTCGGCTTCATACGCCACGCGCGCCAAAATGGCCACCATGGTGGCAGAAAACGCCCTCAAAGCGCTGAAAGGAGAAGTGCCTCCTAACCTGATCAACCCCGAAGTGATAATGGGTAGGTGAAAGAAACCTAGGTCTCAAAAGACAAAAAAGAGCGTACTTCCTGAAGTTGGTCAAAAAGTTAATGACACTGCACTCCGACAGTAATTATTGCAATGTAAACGTTTTGGCATTGACACCAAGCTGTACCGGATATATAATCTCTTCGCTTGGATTTGACTGAAAAGGACTTGAAAAACGGGGAGATTTTTATGTCCAAGGAATACGAGGATTTACTGAAATCGCGAGTAGATTGGAATGTACTTTTTGACCTTTACGGAGGACTTTTGACGGAAAAACAAAGAAAGGCCATCGAGCTTTATGATATGGCCGATTGGTCTTTGTCCGAAGTTGCCGGTGTCTTACAGATAAGTCGCCAAGGAGTTTTTGAACTCCTTCAACGAGCCAGGAAGCGGCTTATTGAAATAGAAGAGGTGGTAGGCTATAAGCGTACCTTAGAGGCACTTGGGGAATATAAAAGAAATGTAGAAAAACTATTGAATCAACGTGATAATGAACTTTCCGAAGAATTCAAATCCAAAATGTCAGAGTTGCTTTCGGATTTAGGAAAGATGGGTGATCAGGATGTTTGATTCCTTAAAAGAACGATTAGAAGGAATTTTTTCTAAACTTAGAAGCAAGGGCAGGCTCACAGAAGAAGATATCAGTGACGCTTTGCGTGAGGTAAGAAGAGCGTTGCTGGAGGCCGATGTTAACTATAAGATAGCAAAGGACCTAGTTGAGCGAATTAAAGATCGTTGTCTTGGTCAAGAAGTTCTATCTTCTATCATGCCTGCTCAGCAAGTTTATGCCGTCGTATACGAGGAGCTTTGCAACCTCATGGGAGGTAAGAAGGAAAGATTGAACTTTGCTCCCAAACCACCATCAATATTTACGCTCGTGGGATTGCAGGGTTCTGGTAAGACGACTACTGCAGTAAAGCTTGCCTTAAGGATATCGGATAGCCATAAACCCATGGTCGTTGCCTGCGATTTACGTCGTCCTGCTGCGGTAAAACAGCTTAAAGTCTTAGCCGAAAAGGCGGGTGTTCCATTTTTTGGTCCCGAAGAAGCCGGCTCCAATAACGTATTGGATGTTGCTAAAAGAGCCTTGACATATGCAGATTCTCGCCTCATTGACGTAATTATCTTCGACACGGCGGGGCGTTTGCATGTCGATGACGATCTCATGTCGGAACTAGAACGGATGCATAAGTTATTAAACCCACAAGAGGTCTTGCTCGTTGTAGACGCCATGACTGGACAAGAAGGCGTCAATGTGGCACAAGCCTTTCAAGAAAAGGCGGGTATTACGGGAGTGATATTAACTAAGCTGGATGGAGATGCCCGGGGAGGTGCGGCTCTTGCCGTTAAAGCTGCGACTGGAGTTCCTATCAAGCTCGTGGGAGTTGGCGAGCACCTCGAAGACTTAGAAGAGTTTGACGCTGCAAGGATGGCGCAACGCATACTTGGCATGGGCGACATGGAAGGGTTGCTCGAGAAAATACAAAAATCTAGTGACGTCGAAGAAATTGAGCGGGTTCAAAAAAGCCTCAAGGATGATAAGTTTACCCTTGAGGATTTACTAGTACAACTAAGACAAATTCAAAAACTCGGTCCACTTGACAAAGTAATGGACATGCTTCCCCTTCCCGGAAAGGTTAAATCTCAAGTCTCTGATGTAGATTTCAGGCGCATTAAACACGTTGAGGCTATTATTCTTTCGATGACGCCGGAAGAGAGAAAAAGGCCGGAGATAATAAAGGGCAGCAGAAAGCGCCGAATTGCCAGTGGTTCTGGCACAAATGTCCAAATGGTCAATCAGGTATTGAGGCAATATCAACAAATGAAAGAAATATTTAAACGCTTTGGTAAGGGTAAGGGCAAATTAAGAGGCCTAAAGATTCCCAAAGGATTATTTTAGGAGGTGCAATGTGTATGGTGGTTAGGATCAGATTAGCACGTCATGGACGCAAAAAGAGGCCCTTTTATCGTTTGGTGGTTGCTGACTCTCGTTCTCCTCGGGACGGGAAGTTCATTGAGATGATAGGCACTTACAACCCGCTAACGGATCCGGCAGAGGTGAAAGTCAACGAAGAAAGGGCCATTTATTGGTTAAAAGTTGGGGCTCAACCTTCGGATACAGCCAGGTCATTGTTGAGAAAGGCTGGTGTGTGGGATAAGTTTGTGGAGAGCAAGAAGGCTTGATGCGCATGGTGGACTATGCGGACTTAGTTAAAACTATAGTGATGCAGTTGGTAACTAAACCTGAAGACGTAGAAGTAAGGCAAGATTCAGAGGATGGCAAGATCAAAGTATCTATCAAAGTTAATCCTGAGGATATGGGCCGTGTCATAGGCAAGGCCGGATCGACTATTAGATCTATACGAGTGATTGCCAAGGCAGCTTCAATTAAGTCTAAAGAAAAAATAGATGTAATAGTTGAAGAATGAAAAAGCCCAAAGAGGTGGGTGATTTAATGAGTGTAAAAGAGTTGGTCACCATAGGGCGGATTGTAGGCGCTCACGGAATTAAAGGAGAGTTCCGCCTTCTGCCATTGACCGATTTTCCGGATCGTTTTAACGGTATGGATCACCTTGATGTTTATCGCCCTAACGGATCCTTTTGGTGCCGACTCACGATCAATTCTTTAAGGGAGCACGTAGGTAAAAAGCAGTTTATTGTCGGTGTCGACGAAATTGTCGACAGAGAGGGGGCTGAAAGCCTGCGTGGCGGCCTTATAATGATAACCCGAGAGGAAAGAGTTGAACTCCCTGAGGGATGTTATTGGCTGGATGATTTGCTCGGGCTCGTAGTTGTTGATGTTGAGAGTGGAGACCCTTTGGGCACGCTCGTTGAAATTATGCCAACGGGCAGCAACGATGTTTATGTAGTGGAGGCGCAAGACGGTAAAAAACGCATGCTCCCAGCAATATCGGAAGTTATCAAGGAAATAAATCTGGAAGAAGGTTTAGTAAAAGTGCACTTGATGGAAGGATTGTGGGAGTAGTGCGCTTTTCCGTAGTGACTGCCTTTCCAGAGTATTTTCATGCTTTCTTAAATACGAGCATAGTTGGGAAGGCCATTAAAGAGGGCAAGATAGAAGTAGAGATCGTAAATTTGAGAGATTTCGCACAAAACAGCTATGGTCAAATAGACGATTATTCTTATGGTGGCGGCGGAATGGTCATTATGCCCGAACCTTTATATAAAGCCTTAGAAAGCATTAAGTCGGACAAGGCTTACGTAGTATATCCTTCGCCGCAAGGCGTCATTCTTACACAAGATGTGGTAGAAGCATTGGCTGCTAAAGATCATGTCATTCTAATATGCGGTCACTACGAAGGAATTGATGAACGCTTCGTAGAAAAGTGTGTGGACCTTGAAATATCAATAGGGGATTACGTGCTAACCGGTGGAGAACTTCCCGCAATGGTCATCATCGATGCCGTTTCAAGGTTAATACCCGGTGTTGTTGGGAAAAAGGAAGCAGTCCTGGAGGATTCTTTTTATAAAGGCATGTTGGACTATCCGCACTACACCAGGCCTGCGGAGTGGAATGGCATTCAAGTTCCCGAAGAACTAACTTCGGGAGACCATGAAAGGACGGCAAGGTGGCGCATGAGACAAGCTGCTTTAAGGACGCTAAGTCGTCGTCCGGACCTTTTGCCCAGGGCAGGCATAAGGCCATACTTGAGTCGGGGTATTTACGTCATGTTAGTTCATCATCCAGTGCTGAATAAAAATGATGAAGTAGTAACTTCGGCAGTAACCGGTCTTGACCTTCACGATATAAGCAGGAGTTGTATGACTTATGGTGTAGACAAATTTTTGGTAATTACCCCGCTTAAATCGCAGCGTGATATGATACATAAAATTACAGCTCATTGGGAAAGGGCTTCTAAAGAAGGACTTAATCCCATGAGGTCCGAAGCCTTGAATTTAGTTAAAACCTTTAATTCTATTGAATTTGCCATAATGTGGATAAAGCGGCGGGAGAAGGAAAAGCCCTTTATAGTTGCGACTACAGCGAAAAAAAGAAAGGGCGCAATACCATGGCTCGAACTAAAAAGGACCATCTTGGAACAAGACGCCCCTTTGTGCCTAGTTTTTGGCACAAGTTGGGGTCTTGCAGATGAAATTTTTAATCAAGTTGATGCAGTCTTAGATCCTATATTAGGCGGATATGGAGAGTACAATCATTTATCCGTTCGAAGCGCAGTGGCGGTTGCGCTAGATCGCTTCTTCGGATCGAGGTAAAGTTTTAAAGTAAGGGAGGAAAACGGGATGGACCCAAGGATTGATTTAATTGAAAAAAAATATCAAAAGCGAGAATTGCCAGATTTTAGGCCCGGAGATACCGTTAAGGTTCATGTAAAAGTAAGAGAAGCTGGCAAAGAGAGGATTCAGGTATTTGAGGGAGTCGTTATAGCAAGGAAAAAAGGCGGCTTGAGGGAAACCTTTACGGTTAGAAAAGTTTCCGGCGGAATTGGTGTCGAGAGGATATTTCCTGTCTATTGCCCTAACGTGGAAAAAGTAGAGATCGTGCGCCACGGAAGGGTTAGAAGGGCGAAGCTGTATTATTTGAGGAAATTGTCAGGAAAAGCTGCGCGCATCAAAGAACGTCGCAGATAAACGATTCAAATTATACAAAAGAGGACGTGGATTGTGTACTATCCTTGATGTTGCGGTAGCATTAAATAATGTATTGTGTATCTAGCAAAAGAGGCTTGCAGCTGTTAAATCAAACTTGCAAGCCTTTTTTGTGCCTAAAGCACTAAGCCTACTAGGTGAATGTTCGCATATGATATATATGTAATATGCATTGATATAATAGTTTTAACTTCTGTTTTTTGCAGGCAATGGCTTGTTTTTGAAAAGTGTCTAGAAGGGTTAATTTTTTGCTAGGAGAATTACTTGGTGCCTAGAAATAGAAAGGGGGATTTTCATTGAAAAGGATTCTTGTCACTGGCGGAACGGGTCAGATTGGTTCTGAGTTGGTGCCTGCACTGAGGCAAAGATACGGAAATGAAAACGTGGTATGTGGAGGTCACAGGCGAAACCCCGGACAAGACTTGCTTGAAAGCGGACCTTATGAAGTTATTGACGTGGTTGATGCTAATGTATTTGTCGAAGTCGTTAAGAAGTATAAAATAAATACTATATACCACCTTCCTGCCATCCTGTCTGCAAGGGCAGAAGAAAACCCGATGCGAGCATGGGAGGTCAACATTGGAGGCTTGAGAAATGCCCTTGAAATAGCGAGGGAGTTTGAGTGCGCTTTATTTGTCCCAAGCTCTATAGCTGCCTTCGGTCCTAATTCCCCAAAATGGAAGACCCCACAGGACACCATACAGCGCCCCAGGACGATGTATGGTGTCACAAAGGTAACGGGTGAGCTTTTGTGCGACTACTATCATTTCAAGTATGGGGTTGATACTCGTGGCGTAAGATATCCGGGTTTAATTTCTTACAAAACCCTGCCCGGAGGAGGTACGACTGACTACGCAGTCGAAATATTCTACGAGGCATTGAAAAATAAAAGATATACCTGTTACTTGAAGGAAGATACTCGACTGGATATGATGTATATGCCCGATGCCTTAAAGGCTGCCATGGAGCTCATGGAAGCTGACCCAAACCATTTGGTTCATCGAAATGCCTTTAACATTACAGCCATGGCTTTCACGCCTAAGGAACTGGCAGAGGAAATCAAAAAACACATTCCGGATTTTAAAATGACTTATCACATAGACCCCGTAAAACAAAAGATAGCAGATTCTTGGCCCGATATGCTCGATGATAGTTGCGCCAGGCAAGAATGGAGTTGGAATCCCGAGTACGATTTACCCATAATGGTAGAGGACATGTTAGAGAAGCTATCGGAAAAACTTGGCGTAAGCTACAAGTGACAATGTGCATTTATTAAGTAAACCCGTACTATTAAAGTATTACAAAGCTGCGGGCAATGTTTTCCAGGCAACTTTACGTTCGAAAGGCGGTTACATTGATGTCATAAATAAAGACGCACCCACATAAGCAGGAGGGAAAGTGGCGCTTATGTGTGTGCGTCTTTTCGAGGAAGGGCTTTTCCTGAAACATATTTTATAACAAACTACACACAAAGACCAGAAGAAGGTTAATGAAATTTTGTTTAAAGGGAAAGAAAGAATGAGGTGCATCCGGGTTTTAAAAAATGTGATACCATTGGAATACTGGTGCCAGTCAGCTAAACTTCTGAAGATGACTTAAAAAATGCCAGTCGCAAGAAAATAAGTATCTCCACCACAACTCTAGGGAGTAGCCTTGTGGCGTATGTCCTTGAGCTTGCATATCTTTTGATCGCAGTTTTTAAAGGCACATGCAAAAATGAACATAATGAAAAATGCTTTTTGAGGAAACCTTTTCATTGAGTTCGCAAAAATATTGTTTATTTTTAGGAGGGATATGACAAATGATTAAAGAAGAAAAGGTGCCTTTGAAAGAAGCTGCAGAGCAGGTTGCAAGAGTTTGCAGAAGATTGGCAATGCTTCATCTTGCCTTTGCCAAGACATTGGTAGCGGAATTTGGCGAGGAAAAAGGCAAACAATTAGTCCTTAAAGCCATAAAGCAATATGGAATTAGCATCGGCGAGGAGGTTAAGGCAAAAGCAAATGCTTTGGGGTTGAGTTTAGAACCCGAAAATTACATCGAGGATCTTCCGCATTACGGAATGCACGAGAGCATGGAAAAAGTAGAGATCGACCGGGAACCAAGAATGATAGCCCGTGGTTGTGTCATGGGGAAGTATTGGAATGAAATGGGCATGGGTGAGCTTGGAA
>NZ_CALETC010000085.1:0-3128 GCF_937920065.1 Acetomicrobium mobile | reverse complement strand
CAAAATTTGCATGACCCCCTAAGATTAAGGGGGCTTTTATTTTTTAAGACATAGAGAAAAAGGACTTTTAACGTTAATATATCTATAATACATGCGATGAGGTGATGTCGCTTGAAGCGTATCATTTTTTTGCGTCACGGCAAAACTGAATGGAACATGCAATCTCGCTATCAAGGTAAAACCGATGTTCCTCTTAGTGATGAAGGTCGTTTGCAAGCGCGGCGAGTTGCTTTGAGGCTAAAGTCTTTGGGTATAGATGCCATATATGCAAGTTCGCTTGCGCGAGCGAGCGAAACTGCTGCAATAGTGTCTAAGCTCATAAAAGTACCGATAAAAGGCTTGCTGAAAGAGCTGCAAGAGATGGATTTTGGGGCTTGGGAGGGAATGGTGGTTACCGATGTTGAAAGAACGTATCGTGATGCTTACCGCTGGTGGAGACAATCTCCTGAAGAGGCCAAAATTCCCGGAGGAGAAGATTTTGTAGAAGTAGTTGAGCGCGTGACCGGTGGAATGCAAAAAGTTTTAAAGGAAGCCGGTGAAAACATCTTGGTTGTTGCTCACGGTGGTTCAATAAGGGCTGCATTAGTGGGACTTCTTGCTTTGGATGCTTCCGCCGTTTGGAGGATTAGGATAGATAACTGCAGTTTAACTTCCATGGAGCTATGGGATGGGAGAGTGATGTTGGCCTTCGCGAACGATACACTCCATCTTTTGGTCGATGATCTGGATCTAGTGTGCAACCTCCCTATATTAGCGTAATTTCGGTCTGTTTTTAGAAATTAGAAAAGGAGACAGTTAAATGCGTGATATCGAGCCTGAACCTTCTAATGATTCGAATCTTTATGAAGATGAATTAGAATTATGGAAAAAGATAAGGTCTGGTGACGAAAAAGCACGAGAAGAAGTGATAATTTCTTATAGACCCATGGTGTTTTGGCTTGCGAGCAAATTACATGTGTCTCCGGATTCTCATCAAGATTTGATACAAGAAGGCATGGTGGCCTTGATAGAGGCGGTCGATAGATATGATTTCGAAAGGGGAGCCAAGTTCATAACTTATGCCTACTATCGCGTTAAAGGGCATATGATTAATTTTTTGGAAAGATCGGAGGCAAAGGCTCCTGAGCCAGTGGATTTGGATAACTATGTTTATCAGCGTGAGACCGTCTATATTGACGAGAGGGAAGGTTGGCTCATTGACCTTGAAAGGGCCATAGAATCGTTAACGGCCAAGGAGGCTGAAGTTATAAGAGCGATTGACCTGGATGGATTAAGCGCTAAAGAGGTGGCTCGAAAAAGGGGAGTAGACATTAGCTACATTTACAGGCTAAGAAGAAGGGCTATTGCAAAGCTCAGAGAGATTTTAGGGGTAACGTAACCTAATTTTTTAAGTCTGAGGGGGCCTTTTAATGGAGAAGCGTCTTTTGAGAATTAGGCGTTGGATCGATAGGAGCATAGAAGCATGGAGGCGTGGAAGGCCAAAGGAAGTTATCATGGAACTTGAGTGTGCTGAGGCGGAGATGCGAATCGCAAAAGACGAAATTTTTACTCACGTCTCTTCCGACAGCAAGATTGGGCGACGCCGCGGTGCTTTGGAGCAAGTTTTGATTTCCTTGCTTGCAGCTGCAATATTTTTGATGGCCTTGGCTTTGCCGACCTCGAGAGAAAGTTTTGTGCAATACCAGGAGGGCCAAAATCTATCTACAAAGCGGGAGGCCAACTCGCTTCACTTGAGCTTGATAACGGATGACGAAGAGCGGCTCATCGTGGCCTTGAGGAAGAGCTTAAGTGATACTAACATGGCACGGGTCTACGACGTGGGCGATGTAAAAGTTGCCTCCTCTCAATTAGAAAAAGTAGCAGCAGTAGCAGAAAAAGATGAACAAAAAATCAGCAACACTCCATCCAAGAGCGGTGAAATAAAGCGCATTATTGAGGCGAAAGAAAATACGCCAAAGGAATTACCCGAGAAAAGGGATCATGATGTATCATTTGAAGAAGAGATGCTAGAGGAATTATTCAAGTTGGTTCGGCTGGGAGAGAAAGCCCTTCGCGATCAAAGTGGAATAGATGTGGAGCTTTCAGACTGAAGGAGTGATCTTGAAGATGAAGTTTTGCACGAAACTTATGCTAGTGAGCTTAGTTTTTTTATTGCTAAAACCATCTTTAGTTTTTGCTCAAACCTACCCTGACGTCGTTGAATTGAAGGTGGAAGGCAACCAGCAGGTGGATACTAATTACATATTATCTGTCGTTGGAACCAAAGTTGGCCAACCCGTGGATAAGGAACAGCTCGACAAGGACATCGAAGCCATCTACAATTTAGGTTTTTTTGCCTATGTCGACGTTATGATTGAGCCCTTGGTTGAAGGTGTCAGGGTAACTTACGTCGTACAAGAAAATCCCATTGTTCGGGAAGTTAGATTTGAAGGAAATGAAGTATACACCGAAGAGGAGCTAAAAGAACTCGTCTTCACAAAACCTGGCAACATCTTTAACTCCGTGTTTTTCAGGCACGACCTCGAGAGGATTAGAGATAAATATCAAGAAGACGGATACGTTATGATGCGAATCCAAGATGTACAAATTCAGGAAGGCATCATAACGGTCAAGATCTTAGAGCCAAAGGTAGGAGAGATCGTAGTTCAGGGAAATGAAAAGACGGAGACGTTTGTCATCGAACGGGAGATCAAGCTTAAGTCGGGCGATTACTTTAATGCTAAGGTGCTCAGGCATTCCTTGAACAAACTTCAAAGGCTTGGGTATTTTGAGACTGTAAACGTCGGATTTGAGCCCACAGAAGACCCAAGTATCGTAAACATCATCGTATCCGTGGAAGAACAAAGGACGGGAAGGATAGGACTGACCATAGGACACGGTTCAAGCAGTGGATGGAGCGGTGGCTTGTCTTACGAGGACACCAACTGGAAGGGGTTAGGGCGTACCGCATCCGTCGGCTTTGAAACCGGAAAAAGAGATCAATATTGGATCACCTACGAGGAACCGTTCATGGACGTGGATTATTATTCCTGGAGAGTGAATTTATTTCGATGGGAATGGGAGGACATAGAAAATTACGTAGGCGGCGAGTCGGTATTCGAGTACGAAGAGACCAGGACGGGAATATC
>NZ_CALETC010000084.1:0-4833 GCF_937920065.1 Acetomicrobium mobile | reverse complement strand
CTTGGAGGCTTGAAATCCTAAGGCCAAGGAGCAGGCTTACCAATATGGCCGAGATGTGGGTACTGTGGTTGCTAAAGTTCATGAGCTTCAAAGAGGTGGCAAAGCTTCTTCACATATCCTACGGCAAAATTAAAAAGGTGTTGATGGACTTCGTGAGGATGGCTGACTTACCGGGATCAATGATAGACGACTTAGAAGAACTTCACCTAGGGATAGATGAACACAGTTTCAGGCATCAGGACATGGTGATAGTGGTGACAGACGTAAAGGCAAAGAGGGTGCTTGGAATACTAAAGGACGATCGCCTTTCTACCCTGGAGGAGTTTTTAAGGAAGATCCCAAGCCAAAGGGTCAAGGAAGTATGCATAGACATGAAGGAGGGCTTTAGAAAGTTGGCTCAAAGGCTTTTCCCCAAAGCCAATGTAGTCGTAGACCATTTCCACATCATAGCAGACGGAAACAGACGCATGGACGAGGCAAGGAGGATAGAACAAGACGTACGTAACAAAAGAAAAGTAAGGATACCCAAAAAGATATTCCTCGTGGGATTTGAGCGGTTAAGCGAAGGCGGAAAAGAAAAGCTAGACGAGCTTTTAAGCCAATACCCAAACCTCAAGGACTTTTACTGGGCTAAGGAAGCTTTGAGGAAACTTTACAGTGCAAGGGACAAAAAAGAAGCTTTAAGGCAGTTGGAGCTAGTCATCATAAACTTAAAGGCCTCTGACGACGCTGAAGCCCGAAGGTGGGCAAATACGCTTAAAAGATGGCGTGAGCCCATCTTAAATTACTTCGACAACAATACTACCAACGCCTATACCGAAGGATGCAATACGAAGGTGAAGATGCTAAAACGAATCTCTTTTGGCCTTAGAAACATAGAGGTCTACGTCAGAAAGATGATGCTAGGGTTCTTGCCACAGAAATTTTTCCACACTATTTGAAATAGAGCCTATATTTTGGGCCTATTCTGCCGCATAAAATCCTATTTTGACGGCAGCAACTACCTGCGGGAAAAGCCTGGCCTTTGCAAGGCCTTCCAGCCTAGTAGCATGGCCATCGATTACGACCTAGAAAAGGAGTTTGGCTTGAAGATACCCTACGTCGTGACCGTGAAAAATTCTGTGCTTCCGATCGTCAAAGACGAGCCCCATTTTAACATTTTTTCGGCTAAAACCGTTATCGTAATGGTAAAAGAGAAAAGCATTGGCTATAGAAGATATGCCTGATGCGCTCAAAAAAGACCTCATAGAAGCCACCGTCAGAGTCGTTAAGCTTGAGAGAGGAAGATACGAAGCCTCCGACCGTTGCGATAAGCCAGAAAGGGTCAATTACCTTTAAAAAAGAGCTTGGCAGGTTTGAAAGCATGAAACCGCAAGATCACGTTCTTGAAGCAACTCAAATCGGCGATGAAAACTACTTGATGATTTCGGCAAGCTTTGGCTGCTCATGCCGCCCATCGAGAGGGAAGCAGAAATTGTCGTTACCGACAAGGATTACGCCCCAGGCAGGTCTTAAAACTTCTAGCTGCTTGAGGGCAGATTTCCACACCATGCCAACGGGCTTAGATGATATTGTTTTTTAATGATAACAACAAACCAGCCAGGCGAGACAAGGAGATTTTCTATTAGAGGATCCTTCTTGTCCCGTATTTTGCTGACGTATCTTACTGATTTACATCTCTTCGCAATCCACATGCGGTATTTATGTCGAAAGTTCTTTCGCACCTTTCTTGTATTTGCAGACGCTGCCCTTTAGGGTATACTAAAAATCAACTTCAACTTCGGGAAATCCTACAAAAACTTGACGTGGTCTTTTATAAAATTATATTTGCATTTTTGCATATGCAGGAATATAATAATTGGCGACCAAAACAAGGGTGATTAACGCAGGCATCGGGGAGGCATAAGAAACATTTTGAACAATCCGGTGCACATTAGTTAATTAGAGGTGATGATAGTGACGGAAGAGATACCCTTAAAACTAAGTGCGCTTTCGGACGAAACCAGGCTTAGGATGATAAATATACTGCGTGGTGGGGAGCTTTGCGTTTGCGAGATTGCAGAGGCGTTGGGCATAAGCCAGACCAAGGCCTCAAGGCATCTTAACATACTAAAGACGGCCGGCATCGTGTCGGACAGGAGACAAGCCCAGTGGGTGTATTATTCTATCGTCGATGGACAGCCCGGCTTCTTTTATGCTTTGCTTGACGACCTGGATAATTTAAAGAAATTTCAGGATGATATCTCAGGTCTCAAAAGAAAATCATGCGAATGAGGAGGAAAAACTATGAAAGTTGAAATTTATGATCCACCCATGTGCTGTTCTTCCGGACTGTGTGGGCCCGCGGTGGACCCCGCGCTGGTGGCGATCAACGACGCCCTGCTGCAGTTAAAAAAAGAAGGCGTAGAGGTGGCAAGGTATATGATCAATCAAAACCCTATGGCCTTCAGGAGCAATCCCGATGTCATGAAGCTGATAAAGGAAAAGGGATCCCAGTCTTTGCCCATAACGATAGTAGACGGAAAAGTAATCAAATACGGATCATATCCGTCGTATGACGAAATCGTATCGAATATGATGGAGTTGATGGAAGGAGAGGCAAAAGATAAGGATGAGTAAGTATGTTTTCTTTTCGGGAAAGGGCGGTGTGGGCAAGACTTCCGCTGCCTGCGCCACCGCGTACCGGTATGCGTCGCAGGGCAACAGGACGATCATAGTTACCACAGATCCTGCCCCCAATCTTTCAGACGTGTTTGGCCAAAAGATAGGACATAAAGTTACAGCGATCAACGGCATCGACAACCTCTGGGCCATAGAGATCGACCCCGACAGGGCCGCTGAGGAATATCGCGAAAGGGAGCTTGCCCCTGTCAGGGAGCTTTTTGACGATGATATATTAAAGCTGGTGGAAGAGCAGCTTAACTCGCCGTGCACGGAGGAAATTGCTTCCTTCGATAAATTCGTGGACTTTGTGGATAACGACGACTATGATGTCGTGATATTCGATACTGCCCCTACGGGCCATACGTTGAGACTTTTGGAGCTGCCCGTCGACTGGAGCGCGTTCATAGACAAAAGTGCAAAAGGTACGGGTCAGACCTGCATGGGTCCCGTGGAAAACATAATGGGAAACAAGGAGAAATACGACAGGGCCATTAAAATCATGCGCGACAAAAGCTGCACGCGGTTCATATTTGTATTGAAACCGGAGGCCACTGCCGTTGCCGAGACCAAAAGGGCCATCGAAGAGCTAAAAACCATTGGCATCGCTGCCGATCTGCTCATCGTAAACGGCATTTATCCTGAGGAGGAATGCACGGATCCCTTCTTTAAAAAGCTTTACAACCTCCAACTTCGAAACTTGGGCGAGATCAAAAAGATCGGCCTGGCGTACATTATCGTGCCTTTATTCGACGAAGAGGTAAAAGGCCTCAACGGATTAAGGCGCATGGCAGATGCATTATTTGAGGAGGAACCGGTCAGATGAATTCATTAAACGATATCTTTTTTCCTGATAAAACTACGAGGAGGATATTTTTTGCAGGCAAGGGCGGGGTAGGCAAAAGCTCGCTGGCGGCGATAACCTCAGTGTATACCAGTGATAACGGGTTTAAGACGTTACTTGTCTCCACAGATCCGGCGTCCCATTTAAGCGACGTCTTTGAAAGCCATATAGACGAGACCATATCCCCAGTAAAGGGATTCGATAACTTATACGCCGTAAACATCGACCCGAAAAAAGCATATGAGGCCTACAAGGAAAGGACGTTGAGGCAGGCAATCGGCGTATATTCCGACGACATGGTAAAGGTGATGGAAGAAGAGCTCAACACGCCCTGCACGGAGGAAATGGCTACGTTTCAAAAGTTCATCGACTATCTTTTAGATACGAGTTTCGACGTGGTCGTGTTCGATACTGCCCCTACGGGCCATACGTTGAGGCTTTTGGAGCTGCCGACACAGTGGCTGAGCGAGCTTGCCGTCAAAAAGGAGCTTTCAAAGGAAAGCGAAAGGCTTGACAATTTGGCAAAGCATAGGTTCACGGATGCCCTTGACATCCTAAAGGATAAAGGCGCGACGAGTTTCGGCTTCGTCACTTATCCCGAAGAGACCCCCATAGTTGAAGCCCACAGGGCAGAAAAAGATCTTGAGAGGATGGGCATACCGACCAGGTTCGTCGTGGCAAACATGATACTGCCGAAGGAGCGATGTGTAACGCCCTTTTTTAAGAAGAGATACGAAATGCAGCAGAAGTATCTCAATATGATCGCCGATGTCTTTAGGGGCAAAACTGTCATGTGTTTTCCCATGCTGGATACGGAAATAGTGGGGAAGGAAAACCTGAAAAGAGCAAAGGAAGTATTGACAAGCTATAGTTCTTGTGAATTCAGTTGTAGCAAATAGGAAGTGAATTGATTACGTCCTATACTTCCTGTAAAAAGGGTGGCCTTCCCTTCGGAGGCCACCCAATGGAAAGGATACCAGCAAGTCAAAAGATGCGCAAGGAGTTTTAGGAACTGGCATACGGAAAAATTAAACACGAATCATTTTTTAAGCGAACTGATCAAAAAGGCAGCTGCCATAGTATTGCAAGAGATGCTCGAAGCAGAGGTGACTGATTTTTTGGGAAGGGGACATTACGAAAGGCAAACCGAGGGAAAAGAAAGTGGGTATAGAAATGGTTACGAGCCTTGTAAGATAAAGTCAGCTGAAGGAAACATCTGTGTATATAAACCTCAAGTTAGGGGGAGTGAGGAACCTTTTAATTCAAAGCTATGACATTTTGAGGGGTAACTCTCAGCTGCTTGAAAGGCTGGCCTTGGAAATGTGCGC
>NZ_CALETC010000083.1:0-3128 GCF_937920065.1 Acetomicrobium mobile | reverse complement strand
AAAGGGTTTTCGTCAAGAAACGAGGTTGTGTCTGCATAGGCTTACTGCTCCTTTCCGGGTTTATCGTTAAAAAATTGGCGTGAATTTACGACATTATATCACCTTAGAATGACATCGGCATATCAGCAGCTGCTAGCCGAAGGCCAGGCCTTTGAACAATTTATGCAACAATATAATAACTAATCCTAAAAATCATTGGTAAACAGTCCTGAAAGGTATTGACAAGTATCCTTATGCAGGTATAATTGTGTATAAACAAATTATACAAAAAGAAGGGGAAGTGATTTTGATGAAAGTACTATCTGCTTTTTTGGGGGACAGAAAGAACGAAAGGTTGGCGTTTATGGCCGACAAGGCAAATTACTATCTGGGTTTGGAGAAAAAGGTCATACTGCTGGCGTCAGATGCCGATACCCTAGGGATCTTGAAAGAAGCTGAAGTCCTGGCGCCAGGCCATGCCGAAGACTTTGCCGTAGACTTTGCCCAGGACGTAATGGTGGCGATAGGGAACGTGAACGTAGCTGCCAGAGACCTGGCGAAGGCGCTGGTCCCGGACGATGTCATAAGCAATGCTAACGAACCCTTTTGGGAAACGAGCGCGAAAATGTGCATCGAAGCCATCATAAAGACTGCGGCCCATGCAGAAGCATTTATCCGCAGCAACACCCAGCCTCCCTACATGTCCTTAGCAGGCAGGATAACGACGATCCACTCCGAGATGGCAGAGAAAGTGTATGCCAGCCTAGAAAAGAAAAAGTGGTGGGAGGAATACCTTCCAGACCAGACCATTGAGACCATGATATTCAGCAACGCAAAACGAACGGCCTCCTGCATGCTTTCGGTGGTGCAGTCGTACCTGGAGCCGCTTTGTCGGATATCCAGCTCTGAAAGGACGGCTCCGGTAAACGACAATAAACGGCCTCTTGCAATATACGCGCCGGCCTACGACATAGTGGAGCTAAAGCTCGTTTTAAAGCTCCTTTCCGCCATATATCCAAAGGACTCCGTGCTGCTCGTTCCAGAAGCGGACAACTATAAGGAAGCGGTGGAAAATACGAGCTGGGACGTCGTCTTTTCCTCGTGCCGTCCGGTGGCCGATTCGGATTCCGTCGTCTTCGGCTTCAGCCGCCATTCCCTTCTTTACTTTGTAAACATGACGAAGGAGACCACGGGATTTGAACGGCTTACGAACCTGGCCTACGAAAGGCCGGATGTCCTGACTTACGGCAAGGGCATAGCCTGGGAATTGGGCGAGTGGCACATCGTAGACTTGCCCTATGACGCCGTTTCTCCGAGAAACCTGGTTGCGAACTCAAGGGAATTGGACGAGACCGTAGCGGCTTTAATTGCTCCCACGCCGAAAGACGTCAAGGGCAAGGAGTTTGACCCGGAACCCTTCCTGCATGACGATGATGAGTTTTGCGACCTCGATCAGTTGCTAGCTAACAGTGATTATCAGTTGCTAGCTGACGATGATTAGCGGCGATAGGTAATTAGCATTGGGTTGCGTAAGCTGGACAGGTTTAAATTTTCAGCTGTCAAGCTTCTAAATATGGGCCGAGATTGGGGTGTTTTAAGGTGTCGGATGAAATAGAAAAGGTGATGGAAATCCTTAAACGAGCTGCTGTTTCAAGACCTAAAAGAAACGTCTGGAAGCCTGTGGCGGTGATAAGTACGACGGCGCTGGTCTTTTTATTGGCTTTCGCAATATGGTCCAACCTGCCCAAGGTCCCTCCGGAAGGGGAAGTGGCGGATCAGGTTACGCGCATATTGGCAGGCTCGGGGCCCTCGTATAGCTGCGGCTACCTCCATGGAGCAAACGTCAAGCTGACCTCTCGTGGAATTGCGTCGGGAAACATAGACGTTACCTGCTTTTTCATGCCCTACAGGGCGTCTAAAAGGCTTGATGAGATTAAAATGTATTGCACCGCGAAGCTGAAACAGCTCTATGAAGAGCTTCCATGGCTGAAGGAGTGCTCCTTTACGATAAAGTGCCCTTATCACAGCAGGCCCGGAGGGCCGATAGAGTGGCGCCAGGAAGTTCGCTTTAAGTTCGACAGATCCCTTTACGAAAAGATAGACTGGGGAAAGTTTTTCTACGCAGACATCTTGAAAGTCGCAGAAGACGTGGAATTTTAAGGACTGCAGGCGTGCTGACTGCCTCATCATCAGGGCAGTCAGCATTTTGCCCGTGGGGGGAAGCCCGAAGATGTAGTTTTACACAAACAACTTCAAGGTTTGACTGCAATATGTTCAGCAGTTACAATTGATTTAGTTGCTAGATATTCGGCATCGTACATTGCTTTTTAAGGGAGTGAATGCTGTGGAAGAGCGAGACGTCGTAGTTCCTGCGGAAGTCATACGAAAAATACAGGAGGACTTTGAGTTAGACAAATACGAACTGGCAAGCTTTTTCGGCATAAGCCTGCGTTCCGCCATAGACTGGCTTAAACACGGAATAAGAGGGGAGAGGGGTCTAAACGTCGCCATGATAGACTGCCTCCTTTCCCTACAGATCCTTGCCCAAAAAGACCCGGAGTCCTTTATGACCTTCCAACAGCTTAGGGGTTTGACGCAGAAAATAGTGAGGGAGCCGAGCCTCGTGTTTTTTCAGTTTACGCCCTACGAAGACAGCCTTGATCCCATAGCTCTCCTGTCCCTAAAGCACCCGAGGATAACTTCCCTTTTTATGTCCGCGATCTTCGCCTTATATTTGAGGAACAAGGGAAAGCCCTTCAAATTCAAGGACACTTCAAAGGCCTTTGAAGACCAAAACGTTTACAAGTTCTTTATGGACCAATTGCCGGAGGACAATTGAGCGTGGGCGGCGGGAGGCGGCAAGATGACGCAGGACGAACTTAAGGTATGCACGGATTGTCTGAAGGCGGGCGGAGACGTTACTTACGAGGAAGCCGACGGCATATTTCGCTTACTTTGCTGTAGCAAAACGCCTGAGGAGGTAGGTCTGCTCCTCGAATGGTACAGGGCCGTGCTAGACAGGCTCGAGGCGGGCAAGGGGAAATTTGTCAATACCCTGCCCGTTTCTTATAACTACGCTTATCTTCTTTGCCGGGAAATTGCGCAGGTTATCTCGCAGTGTTTGAGACTGCTTGACCCTCTTGAGAAAA
>NZ_CALETC010000082.1:0-40861 GCF_937920065.1 Acetomicrobium mobile | reverse complement strand
GGGGGGACCCGTGGGAGAGTAGGTCGTTGCCATGTGCCTGCTTTGTTGTTATTTGCTACATTAAAGTAACAGGCGAGGTGTAAGACATATCTATAAAGACGTTGCTTCTTGCGGCTGGTGAGGGACGACGCTTAAATTACAAGAAAATGTTGAGACCTATCTTGGGCAAGCCCATGATATTTTGGACGTTGAATGTAGTACGTGCATCTGGCTTTAGCCCTCAAGATGTTATAGTAGTTATTGGATATAATGTTGACTTAATGAGAAGCTGGTTACAAAAATACGATTCCCGCTTAAACATCGTGGAAAATCCTAACTACAAAAATGAGATGTTTTCGTCCATAAAAGCGGGCATATATCATTTACCCGAAGACACCAGAAATGTCCTAATTGTGCTTGGAGATCAGCCTCTAGTAAAGCCAGAAACTATTAAGGCGATATTGCTGATGCAAAATCCATTAAAAGTAGTCCAACCAGTTTACAAGGACAAGAGGTATCATCCCTTATTGATCCCGGAGCCCATGATTGAAACCATACGATGTGCCCCGCTCAATTGTACGCTTAAAGATATAATGCCGCCCCCGGAAGAAAGAATTTTGGTGCCAGTTGATGATGAAGGGGTTGCATTGGATATCGATACGCCGGATGACCTTAAAAAGGCTGAATCTATTTTAAAGATCAGACTTCAAGAGGCTGACGAAGGGCTCGCACATTAGCTCCATTATCAACGGCGATGATTTCAGCCATAATTGATACAGCGATTTCTTCGGGCGTTTCTGCCTTTATGGGCAATCCTATGGGTGCAAATATGCTATCGATCAGCTCTTGGGACGTCCCCATTTTCGATAGATTTTCCTTCATAACCGCTACCTTGCGTTTGGAACCGATAACCCCTACATAAGCCGTCTTTTTGCCGTCTAGCATTTGTACCACTTCTGTATCCAAGGAGTGTCCTCTTGTAACCACAACGATGTGCGTTAAATCGTGAAATGTCAAATGTTTTTCAAAGGCTTCATCGAGAGGGCAGGCTATTGTTCTGGCCCAGGGGATATTTTCCTGGTTAGCGAACTCTTTCCTTTCATCCCATACCGTAACCGCGTAATTTAGAAAACTTCCAAGTCGGGCTACGGCCTTTCCTACGTGTCCAGCGCCAAAGATAATTAGTTCCTTCTTTTTGCCTATGAGTTCTAGGAAAATGATGGCCTTTCCGCCGCAAGCAGCCTTTGGATCAGAAGCTTCAGTAGCCATGAACTCTTCGCTGTATAAGGCTGTTGACTTGCCATCACGAATCATCTTCAATGCTTCTTGGATGACGTGGTGCTCAAGAATGCCTCCTCCTATGGTTCCGACTATGGAACCATCTTCCCATACAAGCATTTTTGCGCCGACGCTTCGGGGAGTTGATCCTTGTTCGTCTATTACTGTGCACAAGACGCTCTTTTTGCCCTTTTCTATGGAGTTCTTCAGGGCCTCAATGATAGCAAGATCCATTTCTTTTTTGCCTCCTCCAGTTTTATGTATATTTATTATAAAATATACAAGTATTAATATTATAAAATACACGAGCCCGTGAAGGTCATGCAAATGCTCAGACCTTGAAAAAGATATTTTAGGAGGATTTTTATCGAATGCGAAAGAAGATCGTAAATCTAGATCAAGCCATAAACCATATTTTATCCCACGACTTAACGAAGATAGACGTTGAAAGTGGCTATAAAGGTCCTAGATTTAAGAAAGGCCATGTTATCAAGGAAGAGGATATAAGTGTTCTAAGGTCTATGGGAAGAGAGCACTTGACGGTCTTGGAGCTTGAGGAAGACGAGGTGCATGAAGATGATGCCGCTTTGGCTTTAGGATTAGCTATGCGTGGTGATGGATTAAAATTAAGGGGACCTAATGAAGGAAGGTGCGATTTGGTCTCTGAGAAAAAAGGGCTTCTTTGTTTTGACCCCGATAAAATTCATTTTATAAACGATGACCCCGACTGGGTAGTAGTCACCGCAAATCCTTATACGGTGATAGGGCCCGGGGACTTAGTGGCTGGTTTTAGAATTTTGCCGCTTGCTATAAAAAAAGCTCAACTTGAGAGGGCAATAAAGATATCAGCCCGATTTGAAGTAAAAGGTTTTAACCCTCTTAAGGTTGGTCTTGTGACAACCGGAAGAGAAATTAAAGCGGGAGTAATCGAAGACGCTTTTAGGCCAAAGCTTGAAAAAAAGGTGGCTTATTTTGGTGGAAATGTAGTGGGACAAAATATCGTGGGAGATGAATCAGAGGAAATTTCAGCGGCGATTCGTGATTTTTTAAATAGAGGTGCCGATATAGTCATTTGTACTGGAGGTATGAGCGTGGATGCCGACGACAACTCTCCGCGAGCGATATCAGAAGTATGCGATGAGATAAAATTTAAGGGAATCCCTGTTTTACCTGGATCAATGCTCATGCTGGGCCTAAAAGGCGAGAAAGTGATCATTGGTGCTCCTGCGTGTGTTGTTCATGATGAATGGACCAGCCTGGACTTAATTTTGCCAAGGATATTTGCTGGTTTGATTCCAACGCTTGAAGAAATTCGTCGTTTTGGCGTTGGAGGTTTATGTAGGCGTTGTAAAAATTGTACCTTTCCAAATTGTTCTTTTGGGGTGAAGATTTGAATTCTAAAGACATAAGAGAAGACATAAAAGCTACATTGAAGCTATTTGGATTAAGACCGACCAAGGCAAGAATTCTCGTTTGCGAAGTGCTGATGAAAGCTGGTTGTCCAGTATCCCATGGCGAACTACAAGCAGACGAGCGTTTAAAGGAAATTAACCGAGTTACCTTATACAGAACCCTTAATGCTCTTGTAGAAGCAGGCTTGGTACACAAAGTCCTCGGAGTGGATAGCTGTTGGTATTTTTGCCTTCACGAGACAGACCAACCAGGATGTCCTGGAGATCATCCGCACTTTTATTGTCTTGAATGTGGTCGTATGGAGTGTCTAAAAGAATGCAGATTGCCTTTCATCGAAGTCCCTCGTGGGTACCATGTTGAAGGCAAGCAACTTTTGGTATATGGCATTTGCAGCAAGTGTCAAAATAATTTCAGTTGACCGAAGCTAGGAAACGATCGAAAGCAATACTTCATTTCCTGGCGCTATGGGGTCCTCTTTATCCTCGTCGATGATCTCAACAATCGATAAGTGCTCATACACGGTGACTACCTTTAGCCTCCCTTTGACCTCGGGATAGGCGTACTTCCCTTGGGTGTGATATCTTATGACGTGCAAAGTGTCTCCTCTATTGATGGAATCTTCAAAACCTAAATTACAAAGAAACCTTTTTTGTCCTTCAGGGCCTTTCTGTTCCGTTATACTTATGATTTGACCTCTAATACCTGAGTAAGCCAGGTCTTCATAAAGGTCATTTTTCGCCCGACGCAAGGCTTTTTTGATCGTCTGCCAGTACAAGGATTTCTCGAAAGAACCCCACCAAGGATATTTAAAAACTTCTTCTTCGTAAATGGGGTTCCATCTAGCATCGGATATCAAATATTCTCGATACCAAGACGTAGAACTGTCTCCGCCTTTGTGGTAGTTGACGCTTAAATATACCTTTGCCTTGGTCGTGGAGCCTAATATATCGCTTCGCTTAGGCGTAAAACCCCTAAGTTTTATTTTTACTATTAAGGCATCAGGAACGTTAACCGAGACTGCATGGACTAGAGGCGATTCTTCAATTAACATCGCGAATTCAGATTTAATTTTTTGTGGCAAGATATCGTGGGTTAAAGTAAACCTGTCTTTGTATATTTTTAGCTCTGTCTCATTCTCGACCTCGTCTATATAAATACTAAAGAGAGCTTCCTTAGCCTCGACCGTTACTGGCAAAAAAGAGATAAGTGCGATAAGTAACCACAAACCAAAACGGCGAGTCATTTTTTACGCCTCAGAAAAGCTCAAGATATTCATTTACTGCTTTGAAAAAGATATCGATGTCTTCATCTACAATTAAGCTCACCCTACTCATGGGTAAATAAGCGGTGGAAAATTCTCCTTTATTTACCACTACAATAGAGCCCCTGCACTCAGATGGTATTAAGGCTGCGGGGGTTACTACGAGGGAAGAGCCCACCACAAAAAATAAATCGCTTTCTCTTGCGAGTTGGATACATTTGTCCAGGTATTTAACAGGTTCGCCAAAAAACACGATATCCGGTTTTATCACACCTCCACAGTCGTCACAATGAGGAATATCTTCCTCAAAGGTCTTTTTGACGCCTTCTTCATAGTCATATCGCTTGCCACATTTGATGCAATAGCTTTCCCACACGCCTCCATGTATCTCGTAAACTTTTTTAGACCCAGCTCTTTGGTGAAGAGAATCTATGTTCTGTGTAATGATCCCAATTAATTTCCCCTTTTCTTCCAGCTTGGCGAAAAACTGATGTGCGAATGTTGGTTTTACTCGCTCTAACGCCTTCAAAAACTCCCTGTGAAATCTGTAAAAAAGGGATGGATCACGGTAAAAATAAGATATATCGAATATCCTTTCGGGATTTTCTATGCCTGCTGTATGGTATAATCCCTTTGGACCTCTAAAATCAGGAATGCCCGCATTGGTAGAAATACCTGCACCGGAAAGTAGGCAGATTTTTTTAGTTTCTTTGATCATGTCAGCACATTTAGCAGCTAAATCGGACACTTCCTTCACCCCCGTAAACTTTTTATATCGCATATTTTTCTTATATACTTTATCATTATCAGAGGATATTTTCATCCTCCTCTTTTTAAAGACAATCTAAAGCGTTAAGAAATCTTTTCTTTCGCTACATAGATGGAGGGATGAGTGTGAGTGACGTTTATGATGTAATCGTAGTAGGGGCAGGTCCGGCTGGTCTTTTTGGCACCCTCAAATTAGCAGAAGCAGGCGTTAGAGTCGCTCTGGTTGATAAGGGGAAACCCCTCGAAGAACGAAAATGCCCGTTAAAGACGGGAGAGGCCCGCGTATGCGCTCATTGCAATTCCTGTAGTTTGATGTGCGGATGGGGTGGAGCCGGTGCTTTCAGCGACGGCAAATTAACGTTGACTCCTCATTTTGGAGGAAACCTCGAGAACTACGTTGGCAAAGAAAGACTTCTGAGCTTGCTCGATGAAGCCGATTCGATATGGAAAGAATATGGAGCTGACTCTGCTCCTCTTTATGAGCCTGATCCGGAGTTCGCATCGAAGGTTATCAAAAAAGCTCGTACCGCGGGTTTACAGGTGATTCCAGCGAGAATACGCCATATAGGAACCGATCGTACGATAGAAGTTCTCCGCAACATATACTATAAGTTGCGCGATAAAGTTCACATATTGATGAATACGGAAGTAAAGCGCATCATGGTCGAAGATGGAAGGGTAAAAGGAGTAGAGCTTGCAAGCGGCGAAATGCTGAACTCAAAGTATGTGTTGCTTGCTCCCGGAAGGGAAGGAGCTCCTTGGATGGAACGAACAAGCAAGGAACTCGGACTTTCCGTTGATTCTTTACCTGTTGATGTGGGCGTGAGGGTTGAAATCCCGGCAGAGTTAGCCGAAGAATTGACGGAGCAGTTTTATGAAGTAAAGGCCATATATAACTCCCCAACATTTGACGACCAAGTTCGCACCTTTTGCATGTGTCCTCACGGAGAAGTTGTGACTGAATTTCAATCCGATGGAGGTGTAGTTACTGTAAACGGCCATAGTTATAGGGACAAAAAAACTGACAACACAAATTTTGCCATACTTGTAAGTACTGAATTTACTGAACCTTTTCATGATCCAAATGGTTATGGTGTTCATATAGCAAGGCTTGCCAATATGTTAGGTGGCACCGTCTTAGTTCAGCGTTTGGGTGACCTGAAGTTAGGTAGGCGTTCAACTCGCTCAAGGATAGAGAGGGGATTAGTAAAGCCGACGCTAGCTGAAGCCGAACCCGGAGATCTTTCTTTCGCTCTTCCCTACAGGCATTTAAAGGACATCCTGGAAATGCTTGAGGCGTTAGAATCGATCATTCCGCATGTAAACGACAAGTATACCTTGCTGTATGGCATTGAAGTAAAATTTTATAGCCTGAAGCTTTCTTTAAATGAAAGGTTGGAAACCTCGGTCAAGGGCTTATATGCTGCTGGCGACGGCGCGGGAGTGACCAGGGGTGTCATACAGGCTTCAGCCAGTGGTCTAGTTTCTGCAAGGAGCATAATGGAAGACATTCATAAAATGAATTCAAGAATCTAGCGAGGTTGCAGTGCAATCTTCGTGGCGACTCGCCTAGCGCTTTATTCATGTTAGATTAAGTTTAGCTGTCATGGAAGATTGATCTATGTCAGGAAGGGGGAAGGGTCATGAGTGCGGATAAGATAGACTTACAAGCCCTTTTCACCATTAGTTATGGGCTTTATGTAGTTACCGGGGCTTATGGTGGAAAAATGAATGGCCAAATTGCCAATGCTTTGATGCAAGTCACGGCAGAGCCGATATGCTTAGTAGCAGCTCTGCATAGGGATAACTTAACTACAGAGTTGGTTGAAAAGGGAAGGGCCTTTGGTGTTTCGGTGCTTGAAGAGGAAACACCAATGACCTTTATAGGGACATTTGGCTTTAAATGCGGACGTCAAATAGACAAGATGCGCCAATGCCAATATAAAGTTGGCGATACTGGAGTGCCTCTGGTATTAGACCATGCCCTTGCCGTTATCGAGGCAAAAGTAATAGATATAATTCCTGTCTATACGCATAAATTATTTATTGCCGAGGTGGTATCTGCAGAGACCATAAAAAGCGGTACAGTCCTGACATACGCTAACTATCGCTTAATAAAGGGAGGGAAATCCCCAAAGAACGCACCAACCTTTGTCTTTAACAAGGCGTAGTTTAAATTTCGATGGCGGAGGAGCGCCAACAAATAAAGCGTTCCTCCGCTTGTTTGTTGGCATAACTGATTTGAAATAGGAGGACCAAGACAAAATTGTACGCTTTTAAGTTTTTAGAAAGTTTGTATGAAAAGTATAACAATTTAAGCAAGGCTCAAGAAGACCCTGTTAGGTTTTTGCATTGCTTCAATGATATTCGCGCCAGGGAAATTATAGGCATAGTTTCGTCTTCGTTAGCCTTTGGGAGGGTTTCTCAGATAATAGACTCGGTCGGAAAAATCATATCCATACTAGGAGACGATCCAGTGGGCTTCGTAGCAAAGACGTCAGCAGAAACCTTGATGGCTAGACTTGATGGTTTTAAGCATAGATGGGTCGGCGGATGTGAGATTGCTGGTCTCTTATATTCCTGCAAAACTTTGATAGAGCGATATGGTTCATTAGAAGGCCTTTATGAATCGTGCATGAATAAGCACAAAGATCCCTTGGCTGGCTTTGCCACAGCTTTCAGGAGTGAATCATTTTGCGATATAAGCGCTCTGGTTCCCGATCTCAGCAAAAAAAGTCCGTGCAAAAGGCTTAGACTTTTCGTGAAGTGGATGGTGAGGAGCGACAATGTAGATCCAGGGGGCTGGACTGTTGAAACCCCCTCGAACCTTGTGGTGCCTTTGGATGTTCACATGTGGAAAATTGGCAAGGAATTGGGGTGGATTAAAAGATCTACGCCTGACGTAAAGGCTGCACTGGAACTTACTGAAGCTTTTAAGACTATACGCCCGGACGATCCATTGAGGTATGATTTTGCCCTTTCTCACGTTGGCATGGAAGGAAGAGGCTATGATGTGGTTTTACTCAACCTGAAGCGTTAGAATTTGCAACTAATTGACATAGAGATATAAAAATTTTTTTCTTGACAAATAGGTATTTAGGTACCATAATTCTAGTATTGAAAGGAGAGTAGGAAAATGAAGGGCGGAGTGGTACAAATCTCACAAGCTGTCTCAATTGCATTACACGGAATGGGATTGCTTGCTTTACGTGGCAGAAAAATGAGCATAGGGGAGCTCTCAGAGATGATGTCTGCATCTGAAACACATGCGGCGAAGGTCTTTCAAAGATTGGTAAAAGTTGGATTGGTGAACTCCTCGCGGGGCCCGACAGGAGGGGTTGAATTAGCTCTTCCTGCTTCAAAGATAACCCTTTTTGAGATTTATGAGGCGATAGAAGGCTCGTCTCAATCGGACTATTGTTTGCTCCAACAAGACAATTGTCCCTTTGGATCATGCATATTCGGTTCGATGCTGAAAAATATTAACAATGAGTTTGTGAGGTATATGTCAAGCATGACATTGGCTGATTTAGCAGGAAGTGAGATTAATGAAACAAAAAGTGTTGCGGCGGATAATAAGAATTGACGAAAGCTAATGTGATGGTTGTGGCCTTTGTGCAAGTACATGTCACGAAGGATGCGCCTTACTTGCAAGGAGCGCTTATTGTCTTGGCGGCGGATTGTATGGGTTTTGCTATCCCTAGCTTTCGGTAGGCTTTTCTTAAAGGCGGCAAAAGTGCGCTGTTCATCGGTTGTCCCAAGTTGGACGATGCCGATTTTTACGATAAATCGAACAAAAAGGAGGGATATTGATATGTTTTGTTATCAGTGCGAACAGACAGCACAAGGTAGCGGTTGCACGAATTTTGGAGTCTGTGGCAAGAGCCCTGAGGTGTCAGATCTTCAAGATTTGCTTATTCACATCACGAAGGGAATATCAATGTACGCCCATCGTGCCCGTTCCCTTGAAGCTTCGGACCCAGAAGTAGACTCATTCGTCGTTGAAGCTTTATTTACGACCGTAACAAACGTAAACTTCGACGAAGAGCGCATGGAACAAATGATTCGAAGGGCAGAAAATATGAGAGACAGGGCGCGTAAACTGTATGAAAATGCAGCCAAAGCTAATGGGTTAACTCCTGAAACATTGAGCGGGCCGGCTATCTTTGAACTTACAAAGGACAGAACCGGTTTGATATCTCAAGGTGAACAGGTAACGCCTGAATCACGCGCTAAAAAATTTGGCGAGGTCATTGGTGGACTTCATGATTTAATCCTCTTTGGTTTAAAGGGGAGCGCATCTTATGCTGATCATGCACAAATTTTGAACAAGAGAAGCGATGAAATTTATGGGGGGTTTCACGCATTTCTCAATTTTCTTTCCAAAGAAAGTTTTACCGAGGAGGAATTGCTGGGGAAAGCCATTGAGGCGGGCCATTTTAATTTAAAGGTGATGGAGCTGCTTGATGCAGCAAATACCGATGCTTACGGTCACCCGGAACCAACTAAAGCAAGAGTAACTCCCGTAAAAGGAAAGGCCATAGTCGTTTCAGGACATGACTTGAGGGATTTGGACCTACTTTTAAAGCAAACCGAGGGGAAAGGTATAAACGTATATACTCATGGAGAAATGTTGCCCTGTTTGGCCTATCCTGGTCTTAAGAAATATTCCCACCTCGTCGGTAATTATGGAAGCGCCTGGCAGAATCAGAGGAACGAATTTGACGAATTCCCCGGTGCAATCCTGATGACGACTAACTGCATTCAAAAGCCCAAGGATTCCTACAAGGACAGGATTTTCACGACCGGCCTTGTCGCATGGCCCGGGGTGCGTCATATCGGACCTGACAAGGACTTTTCTCCCGTTATAGAAGCTGCTCAAGCTCAGCCCGGTTATGCCCAAGATGCTCCTGAACAATTCATCACCATAGGCTTTGCAAGGAGTACGGTCCTATCTGTAGCAGATAAGATCGTAGATCTGGTAAAGAGGGGTAAAATTCGCCATTTCTTTTTGATCGGCGGATGCGATGGAGCGAAGCCAGGAAGAAATTACTATACCGATCTTGCTAAAAGCGTGCCAGAGGATTGTCTAATATTGACCTTAGCATGTGGCAAGTATCGTTTTAACAAACTTGAATTTGGCGAAATAGAAGGCATCCCCAGGTTGCTCGATATGGGGCAGTGCAATGACGCTTATTCGGCCATAGTGGTGGCCAAAGCTCTTGCTAATGCCTTTAACACTGATATAAATGACCTTCCACTTTCGTTAATTCTATCGTGGTATGAACAAAAAGCAGTTTGCATTTTATTGTCCCTGATTGCGCTTGGTGTCAAAAATATGCGGCTTGGACCAACTCTCCCCGCGTTCCTGAAACCAAAAGTCATCTCTTACCTGAGCGAAAATCTTGGCTTAAAGCCCATTACAACGCCTCATGAGGATTTAAAAGCGATACTCGGTTAGCATCAGAGAATCTGTCTTTTGCCTTTTTGAGGTCAAGTTTAGTTCGATAAACGAGGGCAAGAGTAAATTGCTTGCCCTCGTTTATTTTTTGACCACTTGAATGGGTGAGCAGGCGGTTAGCGTTACGTTTATCAATTTTCGTCTTAACACAACGACCCGTGCTACAATATTTAATAGAATTAGAAGGTGAGCTTAGACAATGAATGTCGAGAAAGAGTCAACTAGCCTTGCTAGTTTGTTCGATGGCGAAGAACTAAATATAAAATCAGTGAACAAACATATTTGGACCCTTGCACTCCCTTCTTTGATAGAGCTCTTATTAGCAACTCTCTTTGGAATGGTAGACATGGTTATGGTGGGTAATGTCAGTACAGCATCATTGGCAGCGGTAGGAATAAGTAATCAACCTATGATGCTCATCCTCGCGGTATTCCAGGCGTTAAATGTGGGTACCATGGCTCTAGTTGCTCGTTTTATGGGCACAGGTGATCGTCAATCATCCTATTTGGTACTGAAACAAACTATTATCCTTGCTATGTTGCTGGGCATCATAACCAGCATAATAGGGTTTGTTTGTGCTCATAGGGTGGTTACCTTCATGGGGGCAGAGCCTGATGTAATTCCTTTGGCTAAGTCCTATTTTTCCATTGTGTCGTCGGGCGCTTTTTTCGTTGCCGTTACCATGGGTGTAAGCGCTGCATTGCGTGGTGCTGGTGATACAGCGAGCCCTATGAGATATAATCTATTAGCCAACTTTATAAACGTGTTTGGCAATTACATGTTAATTTACGGAAAGCTCGGATTTCCTGCTTTAGGTGTAACAGGTGCCGCTCTATCCACCACAATTTCCCGCGGGTTGGCGATGATTATGGCGCTTTATACCGTTTTTCGCCCCAATTCTCTGTTTTCTCTTCCTGCTCCGCCAAAAAGATTGATCGATGTTGACCTCATGAAGCGCATGTTAAAGATAGGCCTACCCTCCGGAGTGGAGCAGTTAGCGTTGAGGACGGGCCAGGTGGAATTTGCCCGTACTACAGCGAGCCTTGGTACTACATTGTTTGCCGCTCATCAAATAGCTCTAAATGTTGTCGGTCTTTCCTTTGCTCCGAGCCAAGCCTTTAGTATAGCTGCAACAACATTGGTAGGCCAAAGCCTTGGTGCCAACAGGCCTGATATTGCCGAAAAATGCGGATTGGAAACGCGTCGCTTGGGTATGATGGTAGCCGCTTCTATTGCTACCTTGTTTTTCTTTTTCGGCAAACAAATCGCCAATATATATACCAACGACCCGGAGGTCGCGCTCATGGCTGCCGGAGCCCTGAAGATAGTTGCCATCATGCAACCCTTACAGTCCACCCAGTTTATTCTGGCGGGTGCGCTACGAGGTGCTGGAGATACAGTCTGGCCCCTGTTTTCTACCATGATCGGGATTTGGTGCATCCGAGTTGTGTTCGCAAAGATATTTATTAGCATGGGATTTGGGCTAATGGGCGCCTGGATAGCCCAGCTCCTAGACCAGCTTTTCCGCTCAATTTTCATCTATGCAAGATACAATTCAGAATACTGGAAAACGATTGAAGTATAAAAATAAATGCCTCAAGTTCCATATTGTCATATTGTAAGGAAGAAGTAAGACGGCTTAAGATGCATAGGGAAACATGGAGGCCAATAAGATTCTTTTTGGCATAGAATCTTTGTTTATTGTTATAATTTCTCAATGAACTCGGCCGGTATAGCATCACTTAACCATATGCCGTCATTTTCTTCATAAAATTTAATCCCTGCTTTATAAGACTCTTGTGCAAAGACTTTTAAGATGGTCGGATTTTTTGTTCTACGCCGTCCTACAGTGTATGCAGATTCAACGTCAATGGAAAGATGTACATATTGCCTGCCCATTGGTTTTAGGGCCATTCGTAAAATGTTTTCTGCCGCCTTAGGTGTTGTGCCGTGATATAAAAATTTTGGGGGCGTTTTAGGTTGTTGTTCTATCCTATATCGTACAGAATGGCCATAGATTGCTCTGATTTTTCCATTTTTTATTTCAAACCGTTTTTTGGGAGATTCTTTTATAATCTCTTCAAGATCATGTATGGATACATTTTTAAACATTCTAGAGTGATTCTTTAGTCCCTCTAGTAGTTTATTAATGCTGACCCAACCCTTCTCATCCAAAATTAAACCATACCTTTCAGGCGCATGCCTCAAAGCATGGGCTATTGTTTTACTCAAGTTTACATATGTTATTTTGCTCATTGCGTTGTTTCACCCTCATGTTAATAGAACATGTTGAGAAATTCACCGATTTTATTGGAGTTCCGAAATGGAATGCCTTGTCCAAAGAATATCAAACTGGTTAATCTTAAAATTCAAGATCGGCCTTCAGCAGTATGAAAATAAGGGGGCTAAATTCCAATCTAACCCCCTAAGATATGTTATTTAATGCCTTTTCCAAAATTTTTGGCATAGTTTCTTGTCGAGCAAAAGCACCTCGATAATAATGGAGTATTTTATTTTTTGGCTATGACAGCGAAAAACACCAACTTAGAATTTCCAGTATTTTTCAAGCTGTGCGACATCCCTTTGCGCGTTAAAAGTATATCGCCAGGGTTCACTTCCGTTTCTGTTGTGCCATCTGTGAAAACGCCTTTGCCCGATACTATGGCGTATACTTCTTCGTCGTCTGAATGTTCGTGAAAACCTATGGATGCGCCGGGTTCCAATTCTATGCGGGAGGCCATTGTAATAGCCCCATCATCGTCGGGGATAGGAACGTAGTAAAAAGTAGCTTTGCCAGAACCGCCCTTCATGTTTTCGCGCGTCACGCCTTCGCTTGACTGCTTTAGTATCGTCATATTGATTCCCCCCTCGATTAAAACACGGAAAGACATGACAAAAAGATAAGAACCCTTCCTTTCCATGCCATGTCTTAACTTAATGGGATTATTTGTCAAGAGCTCTCTCAAGCATCAGTCTTTGTTCAACTGAGGCCACCAGTCTTCTAGTGTAAGCAACAGTGTCGGGGTTTACGGAGATACTGTCGATACCCTTTCGAACTAAAAATTCGGCAAACCCAGGATACACAGATGGTGCTTGACCACATATAGAGCACGTTTTACCATATTTGTGCGTTGCTGCGATAAGTATCTCGATGGCTTTTAATACTGCTGGATCCTGTTCGTCAAAGTAACCCATTCGGTTAAGTATTCCTGAATCCCTGTCTACTCCCAAGGTAAGCTGGGTCAAGTCATTGCTTCCTATGCTTATCCCATCGACTTTTTGAGCAAATTCTTCCGCCAGCATAACAACTGAAGGCACTTCAGCCATTATCCATATTTTAAGCGCGCCTCCTTGGACCAGGCCTTCAGAGGCCATAATACTTTTAACCCTGTCCAGTTCCCATAGGTTTCTGACGAAGGGTAGCATAACCCAGGCATTCGTTAGGCCGAATTCTTCCCTGACTTTGCGAATAGCCCGACATTCCAGCCTGAACCCCTCTTCGTATTCAGGTGATATATACCTAGATACCCCTCTCCAACCTATCATAGGGTTGTTTTCAATGGGTTCAACCTCATCTCCGCCTTCTAATCCCCTGAACTCGTTGGTCCTGAAATCACTAAAACGAACCACTACAGGTCTTGGATATATAGCCTGTGCGACTTGGGCAATTCCTTCAGCCATTCTATTGATCAATATATCTCCTTGATTTTGTTTGACCAGGTACATTGGGTGTATGCCGATCATATCGGTGAAGATGAATTCGGTTCTCATCAGGCCAATGCCGTCGAAGGGAAGATCTTTATATTTGTCTATTAATCCAGGTTCTCCTAGGTTCATGTAAATTTTCGTGCCCGTTATGGGACTCCAATGTTCCACTATTTCTCTTATTTTTTGCTCGGTTGCTCCGCCTACCTGGGCAATTGCCTTGGGTTTTTCTCCTTGTAATTGAATCAACCTATCGCCCTTATATACTACGCCCCTTGTAGCATCGACCGTAACTACCATGCCATCCTCTAACACGGAAGTGGCGTTTTGTGTGCCAACTATGCAGGGTATCCCAAATTCCCTGGATACTATAGCTGCATGGCATGTCCTTCCGCCCTCATCTGTAATGACCGCTACGGCTTTTTTCATCACAGGAACCATATCTGGATTAGTCATAGTTGTTACTAAGACATCTCCTTCTTGAACGCGATCTAACTCATTAATGCTACGTATTATTTTAACTTTGCCCACGGCTATTCCAGGGGAAGCCGCTAGACCTTTAACCAAGACCTCGGGTTCTGATTTTGCCTTAAGCGTCACTAGTTCCCTTTCCTCTTGAGGCGTAAAGGTCGTAACAGGTCTTGATTGAAGTATGTAAAGTTCACCTGTATCTCTGTCTATAGCCCATTCTATGTCTTGAGGAAATTTGTAAATGCTTTCTATCTTCTTTCCCATACTAGCGATTTTCTTGACTTCATCGTCGGTTAGACAGGGTTCTGAAATAGCTCCGGGACCTAATATGTCTTTTACCTTAACTTTAGTTGTCCCGATTTCAGAAGCTTCCCTTACAACCATAACAGTCTTTTTAGCGATCCTTTTCTCTTTTATGGTTAAAGTATTTTTATCGACGATATATTCATCGGGGGTGACAGCTCCAGATACTACAGCCTCGCCCAAGCCCCAGCTTGCATTGATCATAATTTCGTTGGGATCGTTATTGATTGGATTAATCGTAAACATCACTCCAGATTTAGAGGCGTTTACCATCTTTTGAACCACTACACTGAGAAGAACGCTCATGTGATCGAAGCCTTTAACGTGGCGATAATAAGTAGCCCTAGATGTCCAAAGAGAGGCCCAACATTTCTTTATGTTCTTTAAAAGGTTTTCCTTACCTTTTATGTGCAAGTAAGTGTCTTGCTGTCCGGCAAAGGAAGCATCGGGAAGATCTTCTGCGGTAGCAGAGCTTCTAACTGCTACCTCAGGTTCGTTCAAATTAACAAGTTCTGCCAACTCAGCGTAAGCTTGCAAAATGTCTCTTTCGATTTGAACAGGCATATCTGTCTCCACAATGAGGTTGCGTATTTTAGCCGTTTTTTCTTCAAGGTCATTGGCGTCTTCAAAATTAATCTTAGAGACTAAGTCTTCAATTACTTTGTTGATATTAGACTGGGTTACGAAATCTTTATAGGCCTTTGCTAATACACAAAAACCTGGCGGTACAGGAATACCGTGGTTGGTCATTTCTCCAAGGTTGGCTCCCTTGCCCCCGACGGATGGGATGTCTTCTTTTTTGAGTTCTTCAAACCATTTAATGTAACTGTAGGTGCCTTTTGCCATTTCTCTGTCACTCTCCTTTCAAGATTTCTTTTTGGTGCGATTATAAATATACCATATTGTGGAATGAATTATAAAGAAGCGTTGGAGTTTTCAAGCATAATAAAAGAGAGAGATTAATCTCTCTCTTTTATTATGCTTGTCTTCATTAAGCTTATCGCATGCGATGCGACGGCTTACTTCTTATTAAGCACTTCGGCTAAGCCTTTATACAAGGCCCAGCGCTCCTGGTTAAATTTCTCGGCCTCCTTCATGAGCAACTCCGCCCTTTCTGGGAAGTCTCTGTGAAGCATTGCAAATCTTGTTTCAGAAAGCATGTAATCCCTTAGAGGCAAAGTCGGCTCTTTGCAATCTAGCTGGAAGGCCTTTCCTTCCTCTTTTAACCTCGGGTCATACCTGAAAAGGATCCACTGTCCCGAATCAACGGCCATTTTTTGGTGTTCTGCGCCTTGTTTTAAGTTGTACCCATGGGCTATACAGTGGGAGTAAGCCACGATTAAGGAAGGCCCTTCATAAGATTCGGCTTCGTGAAAGGCCTTTACTGCTTGAGTGGGATTGGCACCCATGGCAATTCTTGCAACATATATATTGCCGTATGTTACTGCCATCAAAGCTAGATCTTTTTTGCCGGTGGGTTTGCCGGCTGAGGCAAATCTAGCGGATGCTCCTAAAGGCGTCGCTTTTGAAGCCTGGCCTCCTGTGTTAGAGTAAACTTCCGTGTCGAGTACCAAGACATTTACGTTCTCGCCGCTAGCAAGTACGTGATCTAAGCCGCCATAACCAATATCATATGCCCATCCGTCGCCACCAACAATCCAGACGCTTTTTTCGACCAGGTCGTCAGCCAAATGTAGTAGCTCTTTAGCCTTGATGTTTGAAATGTTCTTTAGTGCTTTCTTGAGCTCCTCCACTCTTGCCCGCTGATTTTTTATGCCCTCTTCAGTGCTTTGATCGGCGTTCAAGATGTCATGCACCAATCTATCTCCAATTTCGCTCGCAAGCTCTGTTAAAAGCTGCTTTGCCCTGGCGTTTCTGGCATTCAGTGCTAACCTCAAGCCAAATCCAAATTCGGCGTTGTCCTCGAAAAGTGAGTTAGCCCAGGCAGGTCCGCGGTTTTCTCTGTTTGTTGTCCATGGCGTCGTGGGCAGGTTGCCACCGTAGATTGATGAACAACCAGTAGCGTTGGCAATCGTAACTCGATCTCCGAACAATTGGCTTAATAACTTAAGATAAGGGGCTTCTCCGCATCCAGCGCAGGCTCCGCAGAATTCGAACAGGGGTTGAATCAACATTAGGTCCTTTATCGATTGGGTATTTAGCTTTTCCTTGTCGATCTCTGGGAGCGAGAGGAAGTAATCCCACTTGGGGATTTCCTTATCGCGTACATCAATTTGAGGCACCATGGTAAGTGCATTTTTAGAAACGTCTTCGTTTTTGCTTACCGGACAATTGGCGACACAGCTGCCACATCCCGTGCAATCTTCAGGTGCGATTTGAATAGTAAAGACTTGCTCTTTATATTGAGGCCATTTCGCTTCAGCATATTGCCATCCTTCTGGAGCGTCGTTTAGGTATGATTTGTCATATACCTTTGCTCTTATAGTGGCATGGGGGCAAATGAAGGTACAACGACCGCATTGGATGCATGCACTCGGGTTCCACTGAGGAACTTCAACGGCGATGTTGCGTTTTTCCCATTTCGAGGTTCCCGAGGGGAAGGTTCCATCATCCGGAAGCTTGCTCACAGGAAGCTTATCCCCCTGTAGCACCATCATGGGACCGAGTACTTCTTTGACAAATTCCGGAGCTTTATCGGACACGGCTGGTTTGATGTCAAAGTTGCTCGTCACTTCGCCAGGCACCTTGACCTCGTGCAGGTGTTCTAAAGCAGCATCGACCGCTGCTATATTTTTGTTCACTACGGCTTCTCCGCGTTTGCCGTAGGTTTGTACTATCGCTTCTTTTATCTTTTCTATGGCGAGGTCAAAAGGAATAACCCTGCTCAAGTAGAAGAAACATGTTTGCATTATAGTGTTGATGCGAGGGCCTAATCCTTTTTCCCTTGCCACGCTATAGGCATCTATTACATAGAAACGCAGTTTCTTGTCTATAATTTGCTGCTGCATCGTCCGTGGCAAATAATCCCACACCTCTCCGGCAGTGTAGGGAGTGTTGAGCAAGAATATAGCTCCCTCTTCAGCTATATCGAGAATATTTAGCTTTTCTGTAAAGGCAAACTGATGACAAGCTACGAAGTTGGCTTTATCGATCTGATAAGTTGAACGAATGGGGTTTGGTCCGAAACGAAGGTGCGAGATGGTATAACCACCTGCTTTCTTGGAGTCGTAAACGAAGTAACCTTGAGCATAAAGATCGGTCTCCTCGCCAATTATCTTGATCGAATTTTTATTTGCACCTACCGTGCCATCCGCGCCCAAGCCAAAAAATACTGCCCTTGTGGACTCGGGATCTGCTATAGAAAAGCTTGGATCTACCTCCAGGCTTGTATCGGCTACGTCATCTTCTATACCGACGGTAAAATGGTCTTTGGGGCTGGATTTCTTTAGCTCATCGAAGACGGATTTAACCATGGCCGGTGTAAATTCCTTGGAAGATAAACCATATCGTCCACCAATAATAGTAGGATCGAAATCGGGGCTTAGGCTGCCGTTACGTTTGGCTTCATATATGGCGTTTACGACGTCGAGGTACAAGGGTTCACCCGAGCTGCCGGGTTCTTTAGTGCGATCAAGTACAGCAATTGCTTTCGTGGTTTTGGGAAGAGCTTTTACGAAATGCTCTATGGAGAAGGGTCTGTAAAGCCGCACCTTTATGATACCAACCTTTTCTCCATGTTCGGTGAGGTACTCTACAGTTTCGTGGGCCGCTTCGGCGCCTGAGCCCATTAAAACTAACACTCGCTCCGCGTCAGGTGCGCCCACGTAGTCAAACAAGTGATATTGCCTGCCAGTTAGCTTCGCAAATTGATCCATCACTTCCTGTACGATTTTGGGGCAAGCCATGAAATAGGGATTGCACCCCTCTCTAGATTGGAAGAAAACGTCGGGATTTTGGGCTGTGCCGCGGATGAAGGGACGGTCAGGGGAAAGTGCACGTTTTCTGTGCTCTAGAACTAAATCAAAGTCTATCATCTGTCTCAGTGTGTCATCGTCAATGTACTCTATTTTACTGATTTCGTGGGACGTTCTAAAGCCGTCAAAGAAATGAAGAAACGGGACCCTGCTTTTTAGTGTCGAGGCTGTGGCTATAACTGCAAGGTCATGTGCCTCTTGCACCGAATTCGATGCTAGAAGGGCCCATCCTGTTTGCCTGACTGCCATGACATCGCTATGATCTCCAAATATGGAAAGTGCATGGGTAGCGAGGGTTCTTGCTGAGACATGCATGGTAGCGGATGTCAACTCTCCTGCAATTTTGTACATATTGGGGATCATTAAGAGTAATCCTTGAGATGCAGTAAACGTCGTGGCAAGTGCTCCTCCTTGAAGTGCTCCGTGAAGAGAACCAGAAGCTCCTCCTTCACTCTGTAATTCGACGATCTTTGGGACGAAGCCCCATACATTGGGGTCACCCTTCGCAGCCCATTCATCAGCATACTCGCCCATCGGAGAAGAAGGTGTTATGGGGTATATTGCAGCAACTTCAGATAGCCTATACGCGACTGATGCTGTGGCTTCGTTGCCATCGATAGTAACATATTTTTTTACTGGCATTACGTAAACCTCCTTACGTGAGAATTGTTTTTTAAAGAAAGCGTAAATTGACACCAAGAACTCGAAAACATTATACTAACAAGTCAGATATTTTGGTATATCATTTTACCAAATGATGAAAAATATCGCAAACAGGACGGAATATGATTTTATGGTTCACAGGAAAAGTGGGATATTACTTCATTTGACATCATTGCCATCCGGTTGGGGCATTGGGGACATGGGGCCGATGGGGTATCGCTTTGTTGATTTGTTATGGGCGCACGGCCAGTCGGTTTGGCAAATTTTACCATTAAATCCAACGGAGGAAATTTATGATTTTTCTCCATATAACTCAACTTCTGCCTTTGCTGGCAACTCTTTGCTCGTAAGCCTTGAGATGTTGGTTGAGGAGGGTTATTTGTGTAACGATGACCTCCCCTCAAAATTCGGTAGCCCAGATGCCGATTTTAAGCGCGCTTCGAGCGTTCGCAAAAAACTATTACAAAAAGCGTATGATTGCTTCTTCCCAAGCGACGAGTTTCAACTCTTTTGCAAAACAAACGAGTGGTGGCTAGAGGATTATGCATTGTACCAAGCTCTTAAATCTTATTATCGCCTTCCTTGGTACATGTGGCCACAAGATTTGAGAATGAAAGAACCTGGAGCCGTTGATATGGCTAAAGAAAAGTTTGCTGATTATATAAATAAAGAAAAGTTTGTTCAATACGTCTTTTATGATCAGTGGGGCAAGCTGCATCATTATGCAAAGTCTCGAGGGATTGGCATATTTGGGGATATGCCTTTGTACGTAGCGCACGATAGTGCTGATGTATGGGCGAACCAAGAGATGTTTTGCCTAGATGACGAGGGAATGCCGCTTGAAGTCTCGGGTGTTCCTCCCGATTATTTCAGCACAACAGGGCAATATTGGGGTAACCCCTTGTATGATTGGGAAATAATAGAAGAACGAGGATTTGAATGGTGGATAAAAAGGCTCGAACATGCTTTTAGCCTATACGACATGGTTAGAATAGATCATTTTAGAGGATTAGTGGCTTATTGGGCAATACCGTTCTATGAATCCACTGCTGTCAATGGAAGATGGGTTAAAGGTCCGGCAGAAAGGATGTTTGCCGTCTTAAAAAATCGTTTGGGAGATCTTCCGATAATAGCAGAGGACCTCGGGGATATAACGGATGATGTACGTCAATTTATGGATGATCATGATATTCCCGGAATGAGAGTTTTACTTTTTGGAATGGAAAATCCTAAAGGTAACATACATATACCCTTCTACTACAAGGAAAATTGTGTCGCATATACCGGAACACATGATAATAATACCGTGGCAGGTTGGTATTCAGAGGAAGCTTCACCTCAGGCTATAAGGAATTTGGCTCTTTACTTAGGTCGCAAAACGGATGTAAGTTCCGTATCCAGGGACATGATTCGTTTGGTTGAGCTTTCTGTTGCGAAATTGGTAATTATTCCTTTTCAAGATATACTGGGATTAGATTCCAGCTCTAGAATGAATAAGCCTGCTAGCAGGGAAGGAAATTGGCGATGGCGGATGCACGAGGACATGATGAGCGCTCCGGTGCTAAAATGGTTTAAGGAGATCACCGGACTTGCAGACAGATGCTAAAGAGGTCGATAGTAAGGAGGTGGAAAAATGCGAGAAGATCGTATCATCACGGAAGTTGGCACTAACGAATGGCAAGTGGTCGTTTTTACCTTGGGAGATCAAAGTTTTGCCATAAACGTTGATAAAACGAGAGAAATTTTGCGGTGGACCGGAGTCCGCCCCGTTCCTCAGTCGCATCCGGCAATGCTGGGTATTACCACTGTTCGAGGAGAGGTCATACCTTTAATTGACCTTCGCATTTATTTGAATATTACGCCTACGGTTTCCAAAGAACAGAGCAAAGTGATCGTCACGGAGTTTAATCAGATGAAATTAGGATTCGTAGTGGACGGCGTAGAAAGAATTTATCGCATACACTCAGAAGAGCTAGATGCAACCTTAACCGGCACTTTTTTGGGAGAAAACGTTTTATATGTAATTAAAAGGGACGATAGAAACATATTATTGCTGGATTTTGAAAGGATAGTACAAGTAGTAAATCCTCAACTTGCAGACCAATACCAGATGGATTCGGCTAAGATACAAAGTGTTATTTCCGAGTTGGGCGATCCTGATCAATATAGAATATTGGTTGTCGAGGACTCTCCTTTGATAAGAAAGATGATTCAGGACGTACTGGGTAAAGGAGGTTTTCACAACGTAGAAGTGGTATCACATGGCAAGGCGGCTTGGGACAGGTTATGTGATGAGGATGGAGCTTTCGATTTGGTTATAACCGATATTGAAATGCCAAAGATGGATGGTTTAAGCTTAACTAAAAGAATCAAAGAAGATGAGTGTTTGCGTAACATACCCGTGATTGTCTTTTCTTCAATTATGGCTGATGACATTAAAAGAAAGGCGCAGAGCGTGGGTGCAGATGGCCATATTACCAAGCCAGAGATAGAACAATTAATAGTGCAGGTTAGTGAGCTTTTGAAAAGTCGGGAGGATAAAGGGAGAAAATATGATGGGACTACCTCATTGGGATAGAATTGTGAGCTTTGAAGTGCCAATGTGGACTCCATATGGGCTTGACTATAAACCGGTATCGTTCGTAGGCGGGGCAGATCGATTGTTGCAAGACGTTGCGACTTATGCGATGGACCTTGAAAGCGAGCTTATTTATTTAAGCGGAATGCGATATGGAGAAGTTGGAGTCGTTTCTTATGATAAGACCATAGATCCGGGAAGAAGCATATCTTTCCCCCTGGGATTTGTAGTGATTTTTTCCTTTTCTAAGGCGATGGAAAAATTTGTCTCGCGTTTTGTTAAGGAAATGGACGAAATCAAGGTTGGCGTTTGTTTTTGCGACCTTTGGGATAGGGAAATGCCTTTGGGGAAATACAAAGCAATTGCTTTAATAAGCAGTAATCCTTTTTTTGACGACAAAAATTTTTTGGAACATTTTGTTCAAGAACTTGCGAAGAACGTTGACGCCAAAGCTACCCCATCACTATCCTATTTTGCTGAAAAATTTGGTTATCGTCGCTTTTTCATTCCCTATGAAACCGACGATCCGATAGAGCTTGCCATATCGAGCATTTGCAATGAGTTCGAGACTGAGGAGATTATATCCTTGTTAGGTTCTATTGACCATTAAAGGTGATAGTTTAGGTCTATCTATTTAAGGCTCTGCAATGAACTGTCGCTCAAGTTATTCCTCCAGGGCTAATCAAAAGTAACATATTTCATTTGAATCAATTTAAATTTATTGACTATAGAAAGGGGAGTTAGCGATGACCGAGCTTTCAAGAGAGCGGGCTTACGAACTGCTCACCTCACATAATCGTGACGAAAGTCATATTAAGCACGCTCTAGCCGTAGAAATGGCTATGAGGTATTTTGCGAGATATTATGGTGAAGACGAAAATCTATGGGGTATAGTGGGATTGGTCCACGATCTGGACTGGGAGGAATGTCCTGAGGAGCATCCAAAAAAGGGAGTGGAATGGTTAGAGGAAGCAGGATATCCCGAAGAAGTGATACGTGGAGTGCTGGCCCATGCATGGGACATAACAGGTGTTGAGCCTACTTCTTTGATGGAAAAGGTCATTTATACTATTGATGAACTTACAGGGTTTATCATTGCGGTGGCTTTGGTTAGGCCAAGCCGTTCGCTTTCAGATCTTACGGCAAAATCGGTCGTGAAAAAATGGAAGGACAAAGCCTTTGCTAAAGGGGTAAACAGAGAAATTATCGAAAAAGGAGCAGAGATGCTTAACATGCCTTTGAAGGAATTAATTGAACATGTTATTCAGGCATTGCAACCCATTGAACGAGAATTGGGGTTGGGACAAGCTTGAAGATCCTCGTTTGTGCTGATTTGCATGCCGGGGCACGTACGTGGGGAGTTGATAGAAAAGAGGAAATTTTGTTTGCACTATCTCAAATATACGATGTTGCTATGGACTTTGATATTGGTGCTTTGTTTGTGCTCGGAGACGTTTTTCATAGCTTTAGATATCCTGGCGAAGATATTGTAACGCCAGTAGCTGAATTTTTTTCTAAGATTTTAAATCTTAATTCCAAGCCCTTTGTGTATATGCTCAAGGGAAACCATGATTGGAGTGGAATTAAGATTTGGGAGCTTTTTCAGGACGATGGAAGGTTTATCTTCGTGGATGAGGTAACCTTTCTAAGACTTGATGACTTTATGGTATTTTTAGTGCCTTATTTGCGCAAGCATAATTTACCAAAGGGGAAAGAATTAAAAGAATTCCTCGAATCTCAATGGGATTCAGCGCCCGAAGGAGGGGTTCGTCTGTGTTTCGCCCATATGGCGTTAGACGAGACTGTCCCGGGTCTTTCGGAAGTTACTCTTCCAGAGGATATTTTGAGAGACTTAAAGGTCGATAAGACGATATGTGGACATATCCATAGACACGGAAGGATCATGGACAGAGATGTACCGGTGTATTACGTTGGTTCACCCCTTCGTTTGGATTTTACAGAAGAAGATAATCATCTTGGAGTGTATGTCATTGATGAAAAAGCAAATGTGCTAGATATTCCTTTGGAGGGCAGGCCGCTAGTCACCCTGCAATATGAAGACGAAGCAGAAGCATCAGCGCGATTAAAAGAATCGGTTGAATCTGTTTCGCAAGATGCATACATCCGAGTTATTTTAGATCGATCGTCTTTGCCAGCGTCACAGTTGCTGGAAAAATTTCGTTTTTTGGTTGATGAGCGGATAGTTGTTGTCTCGATCAATGAAGGTTTTACCCCCATTACCAGTTCGACTCAAGATCCTTTTGATGTAGTCGCTCTATGGAAACGCTATATAGAATGCCAAGAAGAGGACGATGTAACAAAGCAAATTTTGAAAACTGTCGGCGAAAGTTTGTTGTTAGGGAAGGACCCCTCGACCATATGGCAAGAATTAAAGTTTTATTTTGAAATGGGCGAGCAAGAATGAGACTTTTAGAGTTAAGCGTAAGAAATATTCTTGGTTTAAAAGAGGCCTTTATTGATTTTGAACCAGGAGCTGTAGCTATAGTTGGCCCGAATGGAGCGGGGAAAAGCTCGATCCTCGATTCCTTGGTGTTGGCTCTTTTTGGCTCTACTACCCCTGTAAGGACCGTCAGTAACCAAAATATTATCAGAATAGGTGCATCAGAGGGCTACGTCGTTTGCACCTTTGCCAAAGGCGATTTTAAGTATAAAGTGACGAGAAAGTTTAAGGCTCCCAAGGGGCAACAGGAGGCGCTCTTGGAAAAATACGTTGAGGAGGATTGGACATCTTTAGCCTCTACCGTTAGAGAAGTAAATGAAGGAATCGCGAAGGTGCTTTCGCCTTTCATTGGAAGCATTGAAGATACAACTTTGGGTAGATTGCGTGATGCTTTTATATCTACCGTGTTTGTTCCTCAAGGAATGGTCACTAAATTTGTGGATGTTTCTCCTGGAGAGAGATGGCAAATTTTGGTTGCTTCCTTGGGTTTGGAGAGCGAAAGCAAGCTTCAGGAGAGGGTTCGTAAGGTGGTAGAGGATGCGTCTGCTGAAATTGAGAATATTAAGGGAAATCTATCTCAAATTTCAGATTTCCTTGCAAAGTTACCACCTTTTGAGGGAATAAATGAGGAATTGAGAAACTTAAAAGATAAATTGGAACTACTGGAAAACGAGATTGCCTCGAATGAGGAGGCGATGAAAAAAAGAGAAAAACTTGAGGAGCTTGAATTACGGGTAGCCCAACTCGAAATGGAGCGAGAGGAAGCCAGCATTACTTCTAAGCGGCTTTATGACAATCTTAGGCTCTATGATGCACAGCAAGCTTTAAAAAAACTCATTGCTATTTCCAAAGATTATGGTGACCTTCGCAAAGAAGAAAGGCAAATTAAAGCCAATATTAATGCTATCGAGGAGATTTTAAAGCCAAAATTAAATAAGATAGATCTGTTAAGAAATAGTTACAGAAATTTATATATTAAAATTCAAAAATTAAATAGCACTATCGTATATCGAGATGTTGCGTATAAGTGTATAGATTTAAGTGAACGCTTAAAGAAGTGTGAAGAAGAGATTAAAATTCTTAATGAAGATATAGAAAAAAACAGAAAAGCTCTTGATGATGCCTTGAGACTACACCAAGCCTTAATTTACCAGAAACTCAAGAAGGATTTATCTGAGATAATATGTGACCATAAGCGCACTGCCCGTATTATGGCGGTTGCCCTTGAACAAATAAGAAGCAGATTGATCGACTGGATTAAGCAATTAGCGCCCGATGGCATTGTTGATTTTGATCGTTTCAAGGGCAGAGGTGCCGTTGATCTGGCCAAAGCATTAATTTCCTCTGATTTAGGTCAAGCTTTCTCTGAATGGGCTAACGCTCAAAATAAATCCCTGGTGCTTTTAAAAGAAGGTCGACGGTTAAGGAGAGAGATTGACTCCTTGGGCAACGATATAGTTGTAGCCGAACTTTTTAACGGCGAAATCGAAACTGCTCTAAACGATTTAGAAGAGCACATAAAGATGCTTGAATATAAGAGGCAAAAGTTATCAGGTGCCTTTGAAAAAAGCTCAAGCGACTTTCAAGAAATTAAAGCCTTCTTATTTCAGCTAAAACAAAAACTTAATGGGCATTCGCCAAATGATATCATTAAAGCATGCGGGCAAAGGGAAAATTTATTAAAAGAAATGGAAATGATAAGAAACAATGGCGATGCGCTGAACTTAGAGATTAACCATCTTACCGAGAGAAAACATGGGATGGAAGTTGAATTGGCCAAAATCAGATGGGAATGCGAAAGTGCGAATAAAAAACTTAAAGAGGCCGCAAGCCTCTTTAAAACGATATGTATGAAGTATCAGTTAAGCCATGAAGACAAACGTACATTGGTGCACTGTCCCGATTTGACTCCTTGTAGGCAAGTAGATGTTGAAAAAGCACAAAACCACCTCGAGTGGTTGCGGGGTTTGTTGTACCGAGCTCAAGAGGAACTTCAATGTTTTAGGTCTGAAGTCTCAGATAATATTCCAGATTCGAGCGTGTTGCTGGACCGGAAAAGAAAGCTCGAGGTGGACAAAGAAGCCCTCAAAGACGCTATGAGCAAGCTAAAGTACGATTTACGACAGAGGAAAGAATTGGAAAAAGAGATGAAGTCAACAAGGGAACGCTACGAATGTCTTGACCAGGCATATGATGTTGCCTTAAAACTTCAGAGATACTCCGATGGAAAGAATTTTGTTCGATTTTTAAGCGATACCATACTTAAAGAGCTACTTGGTGCCGTTAACGAGAGTCTTTTATCCAAGGGTTTTTCATTGACGGCGGAAAGCGGAAAGCTTTATGCGGTAGTCAATGGATTTAAGCGGGATGCTGCGAGTTTATCGGGAGGAGAAAGAGCGATAGTAGCCCTTCTAATGCTCAGACATTTGGCCAATAAAGTTGGTTTTAAACAAGTTCTATTTATCGATGAGGGCCTGGCCATGCTAGATGACGAGAATTTAGAAATGATGTTAGACTTATTTGATGATTTAGGCAGGGAAGCATTCGTTGGGGTCATAACACATGATTCTGATTTTGCGTCCCTTTTTCCAAAGCGTATAGAGGTTGAGGCGGGTAGAATTAGGCTGGTTAAAAACTGATGATGTTAACATCCTGCTTTGTGGCAAATTTTGTAGGTTAGCGGGTAGTGTATATGTTAGCTAGCGCCACGTAAATTAAATTTGCTCGCTATCCAATAATTGCCACTCGATCCCGCGAGGTGTGATCTCATATCGCAATAAAATATAACCGCCAATGTGTCCGTCTTCTATGTAAGCGAGGCACCACGAAGGGCCGATGAACCAAACTAAATTTTGATCGTAAATCCCCATAGTTCCCCCGAGCACTCCTCGCCATGGAAAGATGTCAGAGCGCTTGGCAAGCTGATCAATCATCTCTTCCTTCGCAATTCCCTCTGGCCAAGAGGGAGAAGGAGGAATCGTTAAGTGCATTTTTTGATGTTCCCTTTCGAGCGAGGCAAGTTTGTCCTTTAAATTATGTAACTCCACTCCCAAGTAAAGTGAAATGACGATCAAGGCCAATGAGATGCATATGAGTATTTTCTTTGAGTTTAACAAAATTCCACCTCCTTTAAACAAAAGTTATGATACACCAGAAACCAGCACGGTGACAATAATAAGCATCTTTGCGTAATTAAGCTGAAGGATTATAGTTAAAATACTAGTGTAGAGGAAGACGATAGACAGGATAATATTGTTATATTGGAGGCGAATTAAAATGGTCATAAAGGTCGTATTAGCTGATGATCATCCCTTGACACGAGAGGGATTTAAGTCTTATTTGGAAGGAAAAGAAGATATCAAGCTAGTAGGAGAAGCTTCTGACGGTGAGAGCGCTTGGGAAGTGATAAAAGAACAACTTCCTGATGTTGCACTTATCGACATTCGAATGCCTGGTATCGATGGCGTGTCTTTGGTTCGTCGGGTAAGGCAGGAGGGATTGAATGTAGCTTGTCTAATGCTAACTTCCTATGATGCCCAACAATACGTATTAGCCTCTTTGAGGGCAGGGGCAAAGGGTTATATTCTAAAGACCGCGTCGCCAGATGAGCTTTTGCGAGCTATAAAGATAGTGGCATCGCAAGGGGTATACCTGGACAAGGAAGTTGCTTTGGCTGTCGAGGAACCAGGCTTTAGCCCCGAACAACTTTCTCCACGGGAAAGGGAAGTCTTATTATTGGCCGGAAGAGGAGAATCGAGCAAGGAAATAGCTTCGAAGCTCTATATAAGCGAAAGGACCGTGCAAACGCACTTGGCATCAATATACGATAAGTTGGGAGCACGCAACAAAACTGAAGCTCTGCTTCTGGCCTTAAAATATGGTGTAGTAACTTTGGAGGAATTGCTGGAATAATGAGAAGACATTTGCTCTTGATTCTTACGTTGTTGGTATTAATCCCTTCCCTTGCAATCCTGATTGTTACTGGGTGGGGAGTTGTTGAACATGAAAGGGCCATGAAAAAGATAGCTGAATCTTACGTGTTGGACTTGGCACAATCAGTGGCCATGCGAGTGGACAGGCCGCGTTTTATGCATCGTGCCCAGATGATGACACCGCCGAGAGCACTTGATTCCTTTGTCTTGGATATCTCATTGCCGGGATGGGTTGCTCTGGTAGATGAAAGCGGAAATTTGCTAGCTGCATCTTCGCGGGCGCAAGATGTATTGCCGCAAATTTGGCAGGGAGGCATTCCTGTGGGAAGGACGACATTGGTGGAAGGTCCTTTTGGCGATACCTATACGATTGCAGCGATTCCTACGTCGCAAGGATGGTATGTGATTTCTGCTGTAGCATGGTCGCAATTATTGGGGCCAATGGTACGCTTTTCTCATTTGTGGCCTGCTGCTGTTGGGCTCTTGGCCATAGCCGGGATGTGCGCGGTGTGGGCCTTTTGGCGATGGCTCATAATGCCTTTACTTTCGCTGGAGTCTGAAGTGAGTACTTTGAAGTGGGGGAAAGATCTTCCTAAACCTGACGATCCACCTGCCGTATGGGAACTTCGGAGACTCAGGAAAGTTTTGTACCAGTTAGCTCAAACTGCCAGAGAAAGAGAGGAGCTTAGGCAGAGATATGTTTCGGATTTAGTTAGGGTTCAAGAAGAAGAAAGAACAAAACTAGCTAGAGAGATACATGACGGCCCCCTCCAGGACGTTACGGCGTTGTTACAGAGAATCTTGCTGTTGAAGCAAGAGAGCTGGAACGAAAGAGCAGAAAAATATATAGAAATAGCCGAAGAAAGTGCCGTTGCTGCCGTAAGGGAGTTGCGTGTATTATGCGATACGCTTTCACCGCCTTGGCTAGACTTGGGATTAGTACAAGCTTTAACGGAGCTGACCGATCGACTTGCTCGCACATATGGAGTTAAGATTTATTTAGAGGCGAGTGAACTGCCAGAAGTGAGCAAAGACATAATTCTTGCCTTCTTTAGGATAGCACAAGAGGCAATTAACAATGCGGTGAAACATGGTTGTGCGAAAAATGTTTGGGTTAAAGTCTCATATGATGGAGAATTTATTGTGCTTCAAATTGAAGATGATGGCAGTGGGTTTGAATTTGAAGGGGATGTAGAGGCCTTAAGGGTCAAGGGGCACAGGGGGATTGCCAACATGGTAGAGAGAATGCGCATGATTAAGGGAAAAATTGACGTACAGTCGTCCTCTTTAGAAAAAGGAACAACGATCACTTGCAAGGTCTCATTTCCCCTTATTAGTGGAGAAGAAACCCCCCGAGACGCTTTTAACATCTGAAATGTAAACGAAACCTAATCCCTTTACCTTGCCCAAGACATCGCTGATTTTTTTTCTTTCACAAACGATTTTGAGGATCATCCTCTCACCGTTCTTTCCTCTGCCAGAAAGAACGGTGGTGCCATATCCAGCTTCCCTTAAGGTGTCAACTTTTTCTGATAACAAGGGACTGCTTTCGGCTATCACTTCGACCAGCGCATATCCTGAGAGCAACTTTTCCTCAAGGAACGCCCCAAGATAATTGCCCGCTGCGAATCCGCCGGCATAAAAGACTATCTCGGGAGGGCTTAATTTTCCCCCTCCCAAGACGACGGAAAGGGCGATTATATATATGCTCACTTCGCAAAAGCCAATCAAAGCAGCTCTTAATTTCATGCCTCGAACCAATAATAGAATGCGGAAAGTCCCCATCGAAACGTCCGCCATCCTAGCGAAAAAAATGAAAAAAAGGCCCAAGACGGTCGTCATTGTTCATCGCTCCTAACGTTTTTATCATGGTGGTGATGTCATCGGCAAAATGATATATTTATACGAGTTATCATGAAAGGTATCTTGCCTAGTGTTATTCTAATACTGTTATTCTATTATTGTAAATTAAACTAAAACTAGCAAGCACGTTTTGGTCAGCCTTTAGTCGCGCTTTGCTGGATACTAAAGTGGCTGCTGAATTTTTATAAATTGTCCTGAATAATAACGGCAAGGAATCCTTGTAAGCTATTATGATGTATTATATTTTTAACTGAGGAGGGAAGTTCTTTGCAGAATAAGAGATTAAAAAACACCCTTGTCTTTTGGTTCTCTTGTATGGTTGCATTGGCCATTTTGATATCAGGACTGTTTTTTTTGGGTAAGCCAGTAACGAAAAAAAGCTTAGTTGGTGCACTGCCGGTTCCTGACGAAGGGTCATTTTATATATTGTATGTAGACGAAAGTCCTACTTTATTACAAATGAGGAATTTTGTTTCTTTAAATAAAGTTCTTCTTGCGTTTCCGTTCTTCGATAGATTTGACTTCAGATTTATTAGCATGTTTTTAACTATTCTTGAGGATTCAAAAAACACTGCTTTCATTGCATTTCCTTTGGAAAGAAAGTTCTATTTGGCGATCGAACCCGAAGAAGATACGATTCTATCAGTTGCCTCAGGCGATCTGCCTCCAAATTGGAAGAAGCCCTTTCCTGATATAAGCTATGAACTTGTAGAAGGTCGCTTCAAAGTCGATGTGTCACATGATTTTTCTTTGTGGATGACTATCAGTGAAAATGTTCTTTTTATCTCCACTTCAATCGATGATCTAAACCTCATGGAACAAAACATAACTGATAAAAGAAAGCCATCTTTTCCTTGTTGGCGCATACAAAAAGATTGGCCCGGTCATTTGACATGTCACATGCCATCTGGAGTCGTATCCTTTAATGGTTTTGAGAATATTCCTTCGGGGGTAGAGTTGGCTTGGTTTTCGGATAACGAAAAGCTTCAAGCAGAATGGATGATAGAGGGGATAGAAGGAATATTTTCTGACGAAGAAATAAAGTTATTTCAACCGCAAAAATGGGTTGGGAAATATGTATTGCCAACTCAGCGATCTTTGTCTTTGGGGGTCACTATGGTCGATACCCCCGAGCTTATGGAAAGCGTGCCTCTACTTGCTAACGCGTTTGGTCAAACAAACGAAAAAATGCTGGAGTTTTTGAAGGGCCAAATGATCCTAACAGTTGGAGGGAAAGCTGATGTGTTTTCCTTTTCTTTGCCAGGGATACTTCTTCAATTTCCCAATAGAGGAGAGATTGGCAAAACCATAGTGAGCGATATATGGCGAAACAGGCTTAAAAGTTTATCAATTAACAGAAGTTCTATAGCAGGTTATGAAAGTGGAGGGGCCATTGAGCTGCCGATATCCCTGATAGCAGTTTCTAGCGACGAATTGACTTTGATTGGCCTTATTTCGAAGGAGAGTCTCTCAAGCGGAGTTTCCTTGGAAGAAGCTTTTCCTGAAATTGTGGAGCGGGAGTTTCTTCTTTGGGTCGATATAGATTTCGGCTCCGTGGCTAACGATATTGAAAGAATTCTTTCTATAGGGGATATTATAGGTGACATGTTCAACTCTGAGGTGTCTGAAGGCATGCCGTTCGATAAGAAATTTGGGAAGTTATTTAAAGTTGCAGATGAGCTAAGGAACGCAGGTCACTTATTTATTGGAATACATAATCTTAGTAATGGTGAGATAGTTTGGCAGTATAATAATTTAAACGTATATGGACAATAATTAGATGCAATGACTGTCATTTGTCGTATTTTATATGGGTGGCATTTTATACGAATTGTATAAATAGACTTTAAAAATATTACGTATTTCAGGAGGAATATCAATGGAAAGGGATTTATTCCAAATTTTGCAGGAAAGAGGATTTGTAGAATGGTGTAGCGATCCTGATGAATTATCCCGCGTTTTTAGGACCAGACTTACCTCTGGATATATAGGGTTCGACCCTACTGCAGATAGCCTTCACGTTGGACATCTAGTTCCAATAATGGGTTTAGCATGGCTGCAACGTGCTGGACATCGACCCATAGCCGTGGCGGGTGGAGGCACGGGCTTGATCGGCGACCCTTCTGGAAAGACCAAAGAAAGACAGCTTTTGACCTTAGAGCAAGTTGAGCGCAATATGGACTCAATAAAAAAACAGATTGAACACTTCTTGGATTTCGATTGCGGGGCGTCGTCTGCCAAGATCATTAATAACTATACCTGGTTATCTAAATTAGGATTGCTTGAATTTTTAAGGGATATTGGAAAACATTTCACCGTTAATTTTATGATTGCCCGCGATTACGTCAAAAGTAGGATTGAAGATCCTGATAAATCCATTACATACACAGAATTTTCATACATACTCTTACAAGCCTATGATTTCTGCCATTTATATCAAAATGAAAACTGTGCGCTACAAATGGGTGGAAATGATCAACAGGTCAACATAATTGCCGGCATAGATCTCATTCGTAAGAAACTTGGAGCCAAAGCCTATGGACTTACATACCCGTTGCTTTTAACTGCCTCGGGGCAAAAATTTGGCAAAACTGAAGAAGGGACAGTTTGGCTTTCGCCAACGCGCACTACGCCATATAAGTTTTATCAATTCTGGATAAATGCAGATGATCGCGATGTGTCTAAATTTCTAAAGCTTTTTACTTTTCTCCCGCTTGGCGAGATAGAGGGGATAATGAACGAGCACAACAAGTGTCCGGAGCTGCGCCTGGCTCAAAAGAAGTTAGCTTACGAAGTAACCCGTGTTGTACATGGCGATGAAATCGTAAAAAGGGTTAAAAAAGTTAGCGAAATACTTTTCGGAGAATCATATACTCTTGATGATCTTACTTTGGAGCTTTTGGAGGAAATAGGCCGGGAGGTTCCAAGTGGATATATTACTGGAATTCCTGCTTCCCTCATTGATGTGATGGTAAAAGTGGGTGTTTGTTCCAGTAAGAGTGAGGCACGCAGGTTAATCCGTAGCGGCGGTGTTGCGATAAATGGCGAGAAAGTGGTTGATGAAAATTATGAAGTTCACAACAATGAATTTCTGTACGGAAAATATATGTTGTTAAAACTTGGGAAGAAGAGGTATCATTTAATCAAATGTATTAGTTCTTGATAAAAGAGGTGACATTCGATGAAAATAAGTGCAAGGAACGTGTTAAAGGGAAAAGTTATAAAGGTCGTTCATGGTGCTGTTAATTCTGAGATTACGTTGGAATTGCCCGGAGGACAGCAAATAGTTTCGATTATTACCAAGACCTCGGCAGAAAGACTGGGGCTAAAAGAAGGGATGGATGCCTACGCTGTGATTAAGGCATCCGAGGTAATGGTGGCGACTGATTGAAGTTTCTTGGCATGGCGATGCCCTAATTAAGCGACAATATGAGTTGAAGCAGCAAATAAAGCAGGAAGCCAGCTTCCTGCTTTATTTGTAGTATATTATAGTAGGGGTAATATCTAGAAATAAGGGGAAAAAATAAAATGAGCGTAACGGCCAGCCTTATAAAAGGAGCGCATCTCCTTGTAAAGCCAGGCATAAGAGCCAACATATTAACATGTCTATTGTATAATATGGCCCGTCTTGTTGGAATTCGCAAAGAAGTTGCCTTGATGAATTTAAAGATAGCTTATCCCGATAGCAGCCCTGCATGGAGGAAAGAGGTTTTAAGAAAGCTTTATTATCATCTAGCTTTGTCCGTAATGGAGTTTCTTGCCTTAACCAAAAATCCATCAGCAGTATCGGAATGGGTGACTAGGGTAGAGGGTGAAGAGTATTTAAAGAGCATGACGGAAACTGGAAAAGGGGTAGTATTGCTCACTGGTCACATGGGAAATTGGGAACTTTTGGCAGCCTGGTTAATTTACAGGGGATATCCTTTAGTTGCGGGAGTTCGTGATCCCGACAATGTGCATATTTCTGAGTTATTAGCGAGCTATAGAGGAATGTTAGGCGTGGAAACCATACCTAAAAAGAGATTATTGTTGAGGGGTGCTAAGTTATTAAAACAAGGAAAGTTTATTGGAATCTTGGCCGATCAAGATGGAGGGAAAGATGGGATCAATGTTTCTTTTATGGGCAAAGTGGCCAGCACAGTTGGGGGGCCGGCCGCATTAAGTCTGCTAGTGAAGGCCCCTGTTGTCCCCATTGTTTCCTATAGAGTTGCCCCCTTTAAGCATGAGGTATTGGTTCTGCCTCCCATAGAGCCACTTTGCGATTTATCAAGGGACGATGCTATAAAAAAGATGACCGAGATGTTTAACGAGTTATTGGAATGTTTTGTCAAGAAACATCCCGAACAGTGGTTGTGGCTTCATAGGCGATGGAGGTCTTAAATTTATCCTATAAGCATTATTAACATTAAGCCAGGACTTGTTTCTGGGGCAATCTAAGGGTAAACTTATAATGGGAGATAGAGGGGGTGAAGCGCAATATGCGCTTATATGAATTAATGTCCTCAGGAGAGATAGCAAGATTGCCTGATAGTAGCTCTGTGGCAGGTATCCCAGTGGAATTCTCCCCCCTTGTTGTGCTCTTTATGCCCTTTAATAGAGTTTTAATCGGAAGCGCTTTTTGCGGGAGTTACGAAGTATGGCATTGGGGTAAAATGGGAAGCTATCAATGGAACGAAGTTACATTATGTCATAATAAAGCGAAAGTTTTTGACATGGGCTTGCTTGGGAGAATTCTACTGACGAAAGAATCGGTCAACATGTTGCGTAAAGGATTGCTCGAGCTTTTAGAACCGCCCGGGGATCATGAGATGACTATTTCCGTTCTGCATAGTATTATGCGTAAACGAACTGCAACAACAACCAAAAAGAGCGAAATTATAAAGCCTTATTATATGAATACTCTAGATAGCTGCGTTAAAGATATCACACTGGAAACTGCTTATTGGGGACTAAGATGGGCTTTGCATTGGAATATGACTGAATCCGTAACTCGCATGAAAATATGGTTATCTAGAGCTATTGATGTTTTAGATCCCTCTTACATTCCTCCTCCCCCGATGTGGTTTTCTTTATCAAAACTTCCAGATGAATCAACTTTACACGAGTGGGAAGAAAGTGGCTTTATGACAGATCAATTGAGACATTTTGAGCTCAGTAAAAGCAATCCTACAGTCATCAAAGGCGTAGACTCGTACCTTTTGCGGTATATTTATCATTTTAAAGAAGCCTTTGAAGCTCAATCCTTATATACATGGCTGAGCTTGAGCATGCCCTTGTGGGGAGATTTACGCACCAGGTGTTTACTTTCCTTATCAGAAGTCATTTTTGCCTGCTGGGGTTTCCGGGATGCAGTGGATGGCGCTAATGAAATGATGCTCTATGGCAAAAGCGCGAAGGAAATGGGGAATTTGATCGCCATTTCTTGATAAAGCGTACAATTAAATTACATTTTTAGTTGTACGCTGGCGCTGTACCTGGTAGAATAGATTACAGGAAGTCAAGCAAATGCAAGCCTTGATAAATAGTGAAAAATATTAAAGGGGTTGCGAATTCCTGTGGTTGGACAAAGCGATTTGAAGAATTTGCTAAGGAAAAATTCAATAATTCCCGCTTTGAGGTCCAGTAAAGATGTCGATGCAGCGCTGAAGATAGCGCCAAAGTGCGTTTTTGTCCTCGAGTCCTCGATCGAATCCTTAAGAAGTGTTGTTGATGAATTAAAAAAAAGAGGCCATATCGTATTTGTCCATGCAGACCTAGTAGAAGGGTTAAAAACCGATCCCTCGGGAATAAGATTCTTAGTTCGTGAAGTTAATCCTGATGGCTTGATAAGTACTCATAAAAGTGTTATTGAAAATGCCAGGGATTTACATTTACTAACCATATTGCGAATCTTTTTGCTGGATTCTCAAGCCTTTAGAAAAGGCAAACAGTTAGCCTACAGCGTGAATCCAGATTTTGTTGAAGTGCTCCCAGGCATTTCAATGATTTCTGTCGATGATGCCATCCTGAAAGAAATACCATCTCCTTTAATCGCAGGAGGTTTGATAAAAACAATGGAACAAGTAAACGAAATACTTTCAAGGGGAGTTTTGGCGGTCTCAACCAGCGAAAAAAGCTTGTGGGAACGATAACGACCAAATAAAAATTTGCGACACAAAAATTTCTTGGGCAGGGAGAATAAAAGAGAAAGCCCTGGTGACAGTTGCCGCCACGTGCTTTCTCTTTTATTATATGCTAAATTAGTAGAATGTTACTATGAATGAGGGGGTGTAGGGAAAGATGAAGAAACTCATCAATGATGTTGAAAAAGTAGTTGCAGAATCACTTAGTGGTCTTGCCAAGGCTCATGCTGACATGGTGAAATTACATCCGTCGGTAAGGGCAGTGTTAAGGGCAGACTCTCCCCGGGAAAAAGTTGCTGTAATCTCGGGTGGTGGCAGCGGACACGAGCCCATGCATGGAGGGTATGTGGGGTTTGGCATGCTGGATGCGGCTTGTCCCGGCGAAGTCTTTACTTCTCCTACTCCGGACCAGATGTATGAGGCAGCAAAGGCCGTCGATGGAGGGAAGGGCATTCTTTTTATAGTTAAGAATTATACAGGGGACATCATGAACTTTCAGATGGCCGCAGACATGTTGGCTGCCGAAGGTATACCTGTGGAACAGGTAGTCATCAATGATGATGTTGCCGTAGAGGATTCTCTTTATACTGCTGGTCGACGTGGCGTAGGAGGAACTGTCCTGGCTGAGAAAATAGTTGGTGCGAAGGCTGAGGAAGGCGGAACGCTGGAAGAAGTCAAGAGGATGTGCGAGCATGTGAACGCTAATGTACGCTCGATGGGCATGGCTCTTTCTCCTTGTACTGTCCCGGCAGCAGGAAAGCCCACGTTTGAACTTGGCCCCGATGAAATGGAAATAGGAATTGGAATTCATGGAGAACCGGGAAGACATCGTATGAAAATTAAACCTGCTAGAGAAATAGTAGAGATGTTAACAAGTGCTATAGTAGAAGACTTGCCCTTTAAAGCCGGAGATGAAGTTTTGGCTTTTGTGAACGGTATGGGAGGGACCCCTCTATCTGAACTTTATATAGTCTATAACGATCTGAGCGATTTCCTTGGTAAGAAGGGCATTAAAATCGCTAGAAGTTTGGTTGGAGATTACATTACTAGCCTTGAGATGCAGGGCTGTTCAATAACCCTTTTACGCCTTGACGATGAAATGAAAAGGTTATGGGATGCTCCTGTTTGTACTCCGGGACTTAGATGGGGGATGTAATAAGTTGGACAATGAGAAGTTAGATGTCAATACAACCATCGCAATATTGGAACGCATAAAAGACATAATTGAGGCAAATAAAGACTATCTAACAGAGCTTGATTCTGCGATTGGGGACGCCGATCATGGCATCAACATGAACAGGGGATTTTCAAAAGCAATAGAAAAGGTGCGGAACAATCAGTACTTCGATATTGGATCAATTTTCAAAGACGTGGCCATGAGTTTAATGAGTACCGTTGGTGGAGCGGCGGGACCTCTTTACGGTACATTTTTCATGAGGGCTTCAATGAAGCTTGCCGGTCATAAAGAAGCTGATCTTACATTATTGGCCCAAGCCTTTCGCGAAGGGTTAAATGGAGTGATAGCCTTGGGCAAGGCCCAGCCGGGAGACAAGACTATGGTCGATGCTCTCATCCCCGCCATAGACGCTTTAGAAACGGCCGCAAAGGAAGGATCATCTTTAAAAGATGGGTTGGCAAAGGCTTTAGCAATGGCTGAAAAGGGGATGAAGGATACTATACCGTTGGTGGCAAAAAAAGGACGAGCAAGCTATTTGGGTGAAAGGTCGGCCGGGCATCAAGATCCGGGAGCGACATCCAGTTATTTAATCTTAAAGGCCTTTTATGAGGCTTTGGAGAATTTAGGTCATGATTGGAATTCTTGTAGTATGTCACAGCGCTAAGGCTGCGAAAGGTATTGCAGAAATAGCATCTCAGATGGCTGGCGAAAAAGTCAAAGTAGTAGGGGTAGGAGGAAATGAAGAAGGCGGAATCGGAACTTCTACTGCTGATATTTACGCCGTGTTGAGCGAACTCCTAAATGAATGCGAAGGCGTCGTGGTCATTCCTGATTTGGGAAGCGCTGTTTTGTCCACCAAAGCTGCTCTAGAATTTTTGACAGATGAACAGAAAAGCAAGGTAATCATCGCCGATGCCCCTGTTTTAGAAGGAGCCATGATGGCAGCTGTAGAAGCTAGTACTGGTTCCCCAAAAGAAAAGGTTATGCAAGTGGCAGAGAGCGCCCACTTGCTCAAAAAACTTGTTAATTAAGAACAAAAACAAGGAGGAGATAAGAATGGCAAAAAAATACGTGGCGGCCATTGACCAGGGGACAACGAGTACGAGGTGCATGATATTCGATAAGGAAGGCAATCCGGTGTCCAGTAGCCAAATGGAGCATGAGCAAATTTATCCTCAGCCTGGGTGGGTAGAACATGATCCTATGGAGATCTGGTCACGTACTCAGGACGTCATCCGAGGTGCTTTAGAAAAGGGCAACATAGATCCTAACGAGATTGCAGCCGTTGGCGTAACAAACCAAAGGGAAACCACGATTGTATGGGATAAGGATACGGGTAAGCCTGTCTACAACGCTATTGTATGGCAATGCATGAGAACTCAGGATTTTTGCCTAGAATGGGAAAAAGAATCTGGTGCAAACGAATGGGTTAACCGAAAGACGGGGCTCGTCATAAGCACTTATTTTTCTGGACCCAAGATTAAGTGGATATTAGACAATGTCCCCGGTGTGAAGGAAAGGGCTCAAAAGGGTGAGCTTTTGTTTGGCAATATCGATACTTGGGTCATTTGGAATTTAACAGGAGGCCCAAATGGTGGAGTACACGTCACGGATGTGTCCAATGCATCTAGGACAATGCTCATGAACATCGAAAAGTTAGAATGGGACGAAGAAATATTGGACTTCCTAGAAATTCCAAAATCCATGCTGCCTGAAATTAAACCCAGTAGCTGTGTTTACGGCCATACTACGTCAAATGGAGCATTTAAAGCAAGCATCCCCGTAGCAGGAGATTTAGGCGATCAACAGGCGGCCGTTTTTGGTCAAGTGTGTTTCGATCCTGGAGAGGCTAAAAATACGTACGGAACAGGAAACTTCATGCTATTGAACATAGGTGAAACGCCTACTCTTTCAAAAAGCGGATTGCTAACGACGGTCGCATACGGACTCGAGGAAGGCAAAGCAGTTTATGCCCTTGAAGGATCTATGGCCATTACTGGAGCTGCGATACAGTGGTTGCGCGATAACTTAAGGTTATTCGATGATGCGGCTGATTCCGAATGGTTTGCCAGCAAGGTCGAAGATGCAGGAGGAATATACTTCGTTCCAGCCTTTTCAGGGCTGTTTGCTCCCTATTGGGACATGAGGGCAAGGGGTTGTATTGTTGGATTAACTCGCTATATTAGAAAAGAGCATATAATTAGAGCCACCCTAGAGTGCATCTGTTATCAAACTTTAGATGTCCAAAAGGCAATGGAGGCCGATTCGGGGGTACCTCTGACAGAGCTAAAAGTTGATGGCGGCGCAGTGCGTAATAACCTTCTCATGCAGTTGCAAGCCGATCTTTTAGGTGTGCCTGTAGTGCGTCCCAGGGTTAACGAGACGACGGCTCTCGGAGCTGCCTACGCAGCTGGCCTTGCTACGGGATTTTGGACAAGCCTGGATGAGTTGAGACATCACTGGAAGGTTGATAAACGATTTGAACCTGCTATGGCCGCAGAAACAAGGGATGAGATGTACAGGGGCTGGAAAAAAGCGATCGAAAGGGCCAAGGGATGGATAGATTAATTTAAACTGTTGACTTAGAACTTGGCGAAGACCTAAGAAATTTTATGTGATGTGCATGAGAGGGAGAGAGGTGCACTTAAGGTTGTGCCTTTCTCCCTTTTTAAATTGTTTTACGGGCTATAAAGTTTTTGGAGGTGATTTTGTGAGTACCCGTTATTACGATGTGATCGTGATTGGTGGTGGAATTGTAGGTTCCACAGTTGCCCGCGAGTTGTCCCGTTATGATATTAAAGTAGCCGTTCTTGATAAAGCGTCGGAATTACCTTCAGGTGCTTCAAGGGCAAATAGTGGCATGGTTCATGCAGGTTACGACGACGAACCAGGTTCTATTAAAGCTCAGTTTTGCCCGAAGGGCAACCTAATATACAAGAATTTGCGCGAAGAACTTGACTTCACGCTTAATGAAGTTGGCTCTTATGTTTGTGCCTTAGACAAGGATGAGATAGCTCATCTGGAGTTGCTGCTTGAGCAAGGCAAGAAGAACGGGGTTCCTTCGGTAGAGATAATAAGTGGTGATGAATTGCGGTCGCGTGAACCCAATGCATCAAGGGAAATCATCGCAGCCCTCTGGGCTCCCACTGGTTGTACCATTAACAATTTTGAAGCTGTACTTGCTTTCATGGATAATGCGCAGCAAAACGGAGTGGAATTGTTTTTGGAGACAGAAATGTTGGATGTGATCCTTTCTCAGGATAAAAGACAGGTCGTTGGTGTTAAAACGAATCGGGGAATGTTTTTAAGTCCCATAGTCATAAACGCAGCTGGGGTGCATTCAGACGAGGTAGCACGCATGGTAGGTGACGACAGTTTTATCATACACCCAAGGAGAGGAGACTATTTTATCTCTGACAAATATGTCGGAAATCTGGTTAAAAGTTTCTTTTTTGCATGTCCTTCCGAAGCTGGTAAGGGCATAACCGTAG
>NZ_CALETC010000081.1:0-9560 GCF_937920065.1 Acetomicrobium mobile | reverse complement strand
AAATAAAGCCTCGTTGAACTTGACTTATAAAATACGTGCATGGTAATATAATTTTCGCGACATGAAAAGCCAGCCACATTGGCGAGAAGGCACATAAAGAGGGCTGGTTTTCAAATTTCAAGCGCCGATGACGGGTTTCGGATCAGTCGGTCGCGGATTCAGATTCTGTCTGGCGTATTATTTATCACGAGGTTGTATGTGGGCCGTTAGCTCAACTGGAAGAGCACGGGACTCTTAATCCCGGGGTTACAGGTTCGATCCCTGTACGGCCCACCATTTGCATTGACCTTGGGCGAGAGTGGTGGAATGGCAGACACGCGGGACTTAGGATCCCGTGGCTTCGTCCGTGTGGGTTCAAATCCCACCTCTCGCACCATTAAAATATTAGGTGCGACCTCGGTGTTAAAATACACACCGAGGCTTTTTCATGTTGAAGAAAGGAGTTTGGTGACGATGAGGTCCGAGCTTATATCTCAGGAGAAAAATATCGTTAAGATAAAAGTAGAAGTTGAGCCCGAAAGGTTCGAGGAAACCGTCAAGGATGTTATTAAGGAAATAAGTCAAAAAGCCAACATAAAGGGATTTAGAAAAGGAAGAGTGCCGCGCAATGTCATCGAACTCTATTTTGGCAGAGAAAGCATTTATCGCGAGGCTTTAGAAAATCTAATACCCGAAGTGGTGACACAAATTAAAGAGGAATATGGGTTGGAACTAATAGCCGAGCCTAGGGTTAAATTGGAAGGCGAAGTAAAGGAAGGTTCGCCGGTCCTTTTAGAGATAGAATACGAAGTCGTGCCCGAGATTGAACTGCCAGACTTGAGTCAGATAGAAGTTCCAAAACTAAAGCCCATCGTCACCGATGAGATGGTAGAGCAGGTCATAAAGGATCTGCGCGAACGAAATGCCGAGCACGTGGACGTTGAAGAAGAAAGACCTATTGAGGAGAATGACATCGTTGTCGTAAACGCCACTGCTCAAGTAGAACGCGAAGAAGGCGATGACATCGAGAAGTTTGATTTTGAAGGCAAAGAGGTGGAAGACACCATCGATTTAACGGCCGATTATTTAGACGAGAACGTAAAAAAGGATTTAGTGGGACAAAGCGCAGGAAGCACCATAACGACAACAATAACTCATCCAGATGATGGCAGTAAGCTGGCCGGCAAGCGCATTACATATACTATGGAAGTAAAGGGAATAAAGAAAAAAATCCTTCCCGAACTTGACGAGGAATTTTTAAAAAAGGTCGGAGCAGATGGCAAAGATTTAGATGAATTCAAAACACACATCAAAGAACAGCTACAAGATGTTCTCGAAAACAGAGCAAAAAACGAAGCGATAAATTTAGCCTTACAGCAAATAGTGAATCAAACAAAGATAGATGTGCCCGAAAGACTGGTAGATAGAGAATTTCAAAGCTTGCTATACGAAGAGGAGCAAAGGATTAAGCAAGCCTATAATATAACCTTGGAGGAGTACGTGAAACAATCTGGTATTGATTTCGAAGAATATAAGAAAAAAGTACGAGATCAGGCTTTCAGGAGAGTCTTAAATTCCCTGGTACTTGAGGAGCTTACAAAGCGCTTTGAGATTAAGGTGGACCCGGGGGACATCAGGTCTCATGTAGAAAGGATGGCAACCGCCTATAACTTAAGCGCTGAAGAATTGTCCTCTTTTATCGTGTCTGACCAAGATAGATTATATAAGCTGAGTTATGATATCATGACCGAAAAGACCTTGGATAAAATCCTAGATTTTGTAAATGTGAGGGAACTTGAAAAGGAAGAATATGAAAAAGCCCTGAAGGACTTGTTAGAAAAGATGAAGGCTGCATCGGCCGAACAAGAAGAAACAGAAGAAAGCGAACAAGATTCGGGCAATGAAGCAAGAGGAGGTAATGAGGATGTTAGTACCGATAGTGATAGAACAGACGGGTAGAGGCGAGCGGGCTTATGACATATACAGCAGATTACTGAAGGATAGAATTATCTTTCTTGGAGAGGTCATAGAAGAACATCTCGCCAACTTAGTCGTGGCCCAAATGCTGTTTCTAGAAAGCGAAGATCCCGAAAAGGATATCAACCTTTACATAAACAGCCCTGGAGGCTCTGTGACGGCAGGGCTAGGAATATACGACACGATGCAATACATAAAGTGTCCTGTGTCAACTATATGTGTAGGTCAGGCAGCAAGCATGGCTGCCGTACTCTTGGCCGCAGGAACTGAGGGCAAGAGAATAGCTCTCCCTAACTCGAGGATAATGCTTCATCAACCATTAGGGGGAGTGCAGGGACAAGCAACTGATATAGAGATACACGCCAGGGAAATAAAAAATATACGAGACAGGCTCAATCAGATCATTGCAAAGCACACAAATCAAGACATCGAAAAAGTAGCCCGCGACACTGATAGAGACTTTTTCATGTCTGCAGAAGAAGCCCTATCCTATGGAATAGTTGACAAAGTCATAGAAAAACGATAGGTTGTTGATGCAAACTCCTTTATAAACAAGCGAGGGGGCAATGCACGAGCTCTCTCGCTTGTTTATAAAGACTTCTGAGATTAGGCTATAATATGATTGGTTATTCTTCGCGGCCGGTCAAAATATTTCTACGGGACCTCAAGGAGGAAGGAAAAAGGAAATGCCAAAGGGTAGTGACAAAGATCCTAAAAGGAAGGGGCTTCGATGTTCCTTCTGTGGAAAAGATCAGGATGAGGTTGGAAAGATCATAACAGGACCAGGTGTTTGCATTTGCAATGAATGCATTCATTTATGCAATATTATCTTAAATGAAGAAAGAGGAATTTTACACACTATAGATTGCCGTGAGAGAGATGTTTCCAAGACTTTCGTATTGCCAAAACCCGCCGAGATAAAAGCTTATTTGGACCAACATGTCATAGGACAAGAATACGCCAAAAAAGTCATCTCGGTTGCAGTGCATAATCACTATAAACGTATTGTCAAGCACAAAAAAAGCGAAAGCGACGTGGAGGTTCAAAAAAGCAACATTCTCCTGTTGGGGCCAACGGGATGCGGTAAGACTTTATTGGCCCAGACATTGGCTGAAATATTAAATGTACCCTTCGCCATTGCCGATGCTACAACCCTGACTGAAGCGGGTTACGTGGGCGAGGACGTTGAAAACATCTTGGTTAGATTACTGCAAAATTGTGATTACGACGTGGCTTTAGCGGAAAAAGGAATAGTCTACATAGACGAGATCGATAAAATAGCCCGCAAGAGCTATTCGCCCTCGATCACGCGAGACGTATCGGGCGAGGGTGTACAGCAAGGTCTTCTTCGTCTGCTTGAAGGGACTATTTCCAGCGTTCCTCCTAAGGGAGGAAGGAAGCACCCTTACCAAGATTTCATCCAGGTCGATACGTCAAACATCCTCTTCATTTGTGGCGGGGCTTTTGGAGGCATAGAAAACATCATAGCAAGAAGAATCAACAAAAGAGTCATCGGATTTGGCGGCGATATAATAGGCACTAAACAAAAAGCATCGTGGGATATATTAAGGGAAGTGCAGCCCGAGGATCTAATGACGTACGGATTTATCCCGGAATTTATTGGCAGGCTTCCGGTAATTGTTCCGCTGGAAGGTCTTGATGAAGATGCATTGGTGCACATAATAAGAGAGCCTAAAAACTCCTTACTGAAACAGTACAAAGAACTTTTCAGCTACGAGGGAGTGGAATTGGAATTTACGGAAAAAGCTTTGCGGGCCATCGCTCGCCAGGCTCAGAAAAGAAATACTGGTGCAAGAGGTTTAAGGTCGATCATGGAAAAGGTAATGCTCGACATAATGTACGAGTTGCCCAATATATCGAACGAAGTTGCAAAGGTGAGGATCACCGAAAAGTGCGTTTTGGAAGGAGCATCTCCAGTATACATATCGAGAGATGAAGAAGTAGCCTAACGCTGCGTAAGGCATAAAACTTAAGATATAAGGAGAGACCATTGCAAAATGCGGGCTGACGATATGCTTATTCCAAAGGAGTACGAACCTAAAGAGATAGAGCAAAAGTGGTATGAATGGTGGCTAAAAAGAGGGCTTTTTCACGCTGAGGTCGACGAAACTAAAAAACCTTTCAGCATGGTCATACCGCCGCCTAACGTAACGGGATCGCTTCACATGGGACATGCGTTAAACAATACCCTGCAGGACATTGTATGTCGCTATAAGCGCATGAAGGGATTCAATGTACTGTGGATTCCCGGAACGGATCATGCAGGCATAGCTACGCAAAACGTTGTAGAGCGAGAATTAGCCAAAGAGGGCATTCAAAGAAAAGATATAACCAGGGATGCCTTCTTAAAGAAGGTTTGGGAGTGGAAACACGAATACGGTGGCAGGATTATTTCGCAGCTAAAGCGGCTGGGGGCTTCTTGCGATTGGACCAGAGAACGCTTTACTATGGACGAGGGTTTGTCTAGGGCTGTCAGGTGTGTGTTTGTACGTTTGTATAAAGAGGGACTCATATACAAAGGCAAGTACATCATTAATTGGTGCCCGCGCTGTCATACGGCTTTATCTGATTTAGAAGTTGAACATGTGTTAACAAAAGGAAAACTTTATTACGTTGCCTATCCCATCGAGGGCGAAGAAGGTTCAGTAGTGGTCGCCACAACACGCCCCGAAACCATATTGGGAGATGTTGCAATAGCAGTAAACCCCGATGACCAAGAAAACACCGGATTAGTAGGCAAAAAAGTAAGGGTCCCTATGACAGACAGAATTGTACCCATAATCGAGGATCAGATGGTCGATCCATCCTTTGGTACAGGATTAGTCAAGATAACTCCGGCCCACGATCCCAACGACTTTTTGGTTAGTGAACGACATGAACTCAAACTTATTCAAGTTATCGATGCAGATGGTCGCATGAACGAAAACGCCGGTCCCTATAAAGGTATGGACAGATTCGAGGCAAGAGAAGCAATCACGAGGGACATAAAGGCCGCCGGGTTGTTGGTAAAAATCGAAGACCACGAACACGCCATCGGACATTGCTACAGGTGCAATACAGTTTTGGAGCCCTTCTTGTCGGAGCAGTGGTTTGTCCGCACCGAACCGTTGGCCAAAAGAGCAATAGAAGTTGTTAAGGAAGGTCAAATTCGCTGGGTACCTGAACAATGGACCAACACTTACTACCAATGGATGGAAAACATCAGGGATTGGTGCATCTCAAGACAGCTTTGGTGGGGACACAGAATTCCTGCTTGGACCTGCGATGAATGCGGTCATGTCACGGTTTCAGAAGAAGATCCAATCTATTGCGAAAAATGCGGTTCAAAAGAAATAAAACAAGACGAAGACGTATTAGACACTTGGTTTTCAAGCGCGTTGTGGCCTTTTTCCACCATGGGGTGGCCGGATGATACGCCTGAACTTAGATATTTTTATCCTACATCGCTCCTTGTCACGGGCTTTGACATAATATTCTTCTGGGTAGCCAGAATGATAATGATGGGATTGAAATTCATGGGAGACGTACCATTTAGGGATGTATACATACACGCCTTGGTACGTGACGAAAAGGGGCAAAAGATGAGCAAATCCAAGGGCAACGTAATAGATCCCTTGGACGTCATAAACGAATATGGAGCTGACTCGCTCAGATTTACCTTGTCTTCGCTAACAGTTCAGGGACGTGACATCATCTTAAGCGCCCAAAAAATAGAATCCTGCAGACATTTCATGAACAAGATCTGGAACGCAGCGCGCTTTGCCTTAATGAACTTAGAGGGTTTCGAGGGAAGCGGAAGGATAGCGCATAAAAGCGATCTCAGACTCCACGACAAATGGATCCTCATGCGCGCCAACCAAGTCACCAAGGAGGTCACTGATTTTCTTGAGGGCTACTTTTTCGGCGAAGCGAGCAGATTGCTTTATGACTTCGTATGGGGAGAACTCTGCGATTGGTACATCGAGATGGCAAAGCCCGCGTTAAAGGAAGAAGAAGGCAGCGACAGAAAGGTTGCCTCGCAAGAAATACTTTATTACGTCTTCAGGAAAGTTCTTCTGCTCCTTCATCCCTTTATTCCCTTTGTAACCGAGGAATTATGGCACATATTCGGCTTTAGCTCGAATTCCATAGAAGAAGAGTCATGGCCATCAGTGGAAGAAATGTTCGATGAGACTACAACAGCACTACTTGCCAAGGAGATGTACATAGTTCAAGAAACCATTCGGTCGGCTAGAAACTTAAGGGCGGAAGCCAACGTAGCTCCTCAGGTTGTAGTGCCTCATTTGGCTTTTGATCCCACCGATGAGACAGCCGCTAAGGTGATCGCCGAAAATGAAGACATGATAAAACTCATGTCGAAGGTTGGCCAAATTAGCTTTGTCTCAAGAAGGCCGGGGGGCTCCTTGGTTTCAGTGCTACCTTGGGGCAATGTCTACTTGATAGTAGGCGATATCATAGATATACCTTCTGAGATCGAAAGACTGAAGAAGGAAAAAGAAGAGTTGGCATTAGAGGAACAAAGAAGCTTGTCGAAGCTATCCAATGAATCTTTCTTGCAAAAAGCTCCCAAAGAGGTGGTGGAAAAAGAGAAGGAACGCCTGAAGAAAGCAAGGGAACGCATTGAGAGGATTGATGAAAACATTACTTCGCTTAAAGAAAGTTAAGGCGATCCGAAATGGTCGATAAAGATATTGTGAAAGCCTTTGATCTCTTGGAGCAGGACATTTTAAACGAATCAAGCCCGGGCATTCGCCCGGGCTTGTCACGGATAGCAAAGTGTTTGAATTCGCTTGGCAATCCACAAAGAAATTTTAAAGCAATTCATGTATTGGGCACCAATGGGAAGGGCTCGACAGCATCGACGCTTGCAAGCATTTTAACCAGTTCAGGTTTAAAGACAGCATTATATACTAGCCCTCATTTAATACATATGGGCGAGCGCCTACGCATTAACGGATCTGTCTTGAGCCCACAAAAGTGGTGTGATGCTTGGCATAAAGTCAGGGAATCGTTGCAAGTCAATTCTACAACAGAAACACGCCCAACAGCATTCGAACTCATGACTGCCATTAGTTTTTTGATCATGGCGAATGAAAACGTAGACGTCGCAGTTGTTGAAGCAGGCATGGGTGGAAGACTTGATGCTACAAATCTATTGGGTAATGTGATATTGTCCGTTTTTACATCGATTTCCCTTGATCACACAAACTTTCTAGGCGATACGCTCTCACAAATAGCTAGCGAGAAGTTTGCCGCTATAAGACCCAAAATCAAGGCACTTTATGTTGGCGGCCAAGCAAATGGCATAGAAGACATATTCGTCGCTCGTTGCAAAAAGATAATGTCTGAGGGTCACTTATTTTCGCGAGAGTGTGTTGTAAGACCATGGCATATTTCTATAGACGGTGTGGTATACGATCTGTGGACTTCTCGTGGACATTATTTCGATGCCTTGGAAACAAGATTAGCAGGTGCTTACCAAATTCGTAACACCGCGATAGCAGCTTTTGGTGCAGTTCTTTTAATGGAAACCTTTCCAATGATATCGCACAAATCCATAAGGGAGGGTTTACTATCAGCTTCTTGGGCAGGCCGATTCGAAGTCCTGAGGCTCAATGGGGGTAAAATACTTATATTAGACGGGGCGCACAATCCTGAAGGAATGGAAGCACTGGCTACTTCACTAAAACTGGCACTGCCAGCCAACGAAACTTTTGCAATCATTATGGCCATGATGAAGGACAAGAACGTCGAAGGAGCTTTAAGGAAATTAGCAGATTTGCCGATTCGAAAGTTTATATGCACCGAGGTGCCCAATCTCGAAAGAAGCATGACTTCGAAAACCTTGGCAGCCATCGCAAAGGACATCTTTCCCAACTCATCAGTTCAAATAGAACCCGAAATAGAAAATATCTTAACCAAAACACTGTATGATAACCAATGTAAATACATAGTGATATGCGGCAGCCTTTACCTATTGGGAGCAATAAAAAAAATGATATATTTGAATGAAGATTTTCTTTCTTGCGTAAGGCCAAAAACATGAAAATAAAGTGATAATGGTAAAAGAGGCTTTTAAATGTGGACTCAATTACAAGAGGTGAGTAAAACATGAATCCATTGCGTGTGGGTGTCATTGGGGTGGGTCATTTGGGCTATCACCACGCAAGGATATACACCGAGCTTTTGGAGACCAAGCTGGTGGGCGTGATGGACATCGATGAGGAAAGGGCTGCTTCCGTGGGAGAGACTCTTCAAGTGCCATATTATGGTAATTTAGACCAATTTTTAATGAAGGCCCGTCCCGATGCCTTGAGCATAGTCGTACCTACCGTGGCACATTACGAGGTGGCAAAAAAGGTTATGGAAAAAAATATCCACGTGCTCATAGAAAAGCCGGTCACCAAGACAGTGAATGAAGCCGAAGATCTCCTCAAGATTGCCGCCAAAAGAAACCTGGTGCTTCAGGTAGGACATATAGAACGTTTTAATAGCGCCGTACAATATGTGAGGGGTATCTGTAAACCACCTTTTTATATTCAAACAAGGAGGTTGGGCCCTTTTTCCTCTAGAGTTGCCGACGTTGGCGTAGTTTTGGACTTGATGATTCATGATATTGACATTATTTTGTCTCTGGTGGGTTCCGAAATAAGCGAGATTTCGGCATATGGGCGCTCTATATATACTGAACATGAAGATATCGCTTCTGCCCATCTTACCTTTAAGAACGGCACTATTTCCCATATATTGGTGAGCAGGGTTTCCGAAAAGAGACTTAGAACGCTTGAAATCATGGAAAAAGAGCGATACATAACTCTTGATTACGAGAGTCAAGACGTGTCCATACACAGATGTATTAGAGACAACGGAATGGGATTGATGGAAGTAATAGAACATCCTGTATTTCCGAAACACGAACCGCTTAAAATGGAGTTGCAACATTTTATATCCTGCGTTAGAGAGGGAAGGCAACCGATGGTCGGCATAGCTGATGGCAAAAGAGCCTTGGAGGTGGCCATTGAGGTTTTAAGACAGATACATAATAATCAGATACATAATAATATGGTAAGCCAACAAAAAAGCATCAAAACATCGCACTAAATAAAACTAGTCTTTATGAACTTATTTGCTAGTGAAGCAACGTTAAAGTAGCTTTTCGCCAGTTTTGTTTATTTATGACGGAGACTGTTGTAGAATAGAGGGAGAAAGAGGCTCCCTCTATTTATTATGAGGTGATGCAACCTTGACGAAAAGAAAAAGGTGGCAACAAAACAGCCTTGCTCGTCAAATCGTCATTTTATTGATAGTTGTCATAGCTGCTCTATCGGTTGTGATTATTGCATGTACGTATTCTAGGCCTGACAGGGTTTTTATGGAAAATATAATTTTAAAACTCATATATGAGAAACACTCAAAGGGACTTCATTAATATTTTTTTAAGATAGAGGTGTCAGTCGTCTCATGTTTCGCGCAATTCCCGATGTGAATATACAAGCATTGTTGGCCTTGGGGCTTTTTCTGGCCTCTTTGCTAATCGCAAGGATCATTAATAATATCAACTCGAAAAAGTGGCCAGGTGGAGC
>NZ_CALETC010000080.1:0-1954 GCF_937920065.1 Acetomicrobium mobile | reverse complement strand
CAGCTCAGAAAGGACTGCTCCCATAAACGACAGCAAACGGCCTCTCGCAATATATGCGCCGGCCTACGATGAAGTGGAGCTTGAGCTTGTTTTAAATCTTCTTTCCGTCATATTTGCGAAAGATTCCATACTGCTAGTTCCCGAAGCTGACTGCTTCAGGGAAATCATAAAAAAGACGGACTGGAATGCCGTCTGCTCCTCGTGCCGACCGGTGGCCGATTCGGATTCCGTAGTCTTTGGTTTCGGCCGCCACGCCCTTCTTTACTTCATGAAGATGGCGCGCGAGACTACGGGTTTTGAGTACCTGCCGAAATTAGCCTACGAAAGGCCTGATGTTCTGCCCTTTGGAAATGGGATAGCCTGGGAGTTGGGAGACTGGCATATGGTCGAAGTGTCAATTGCGCTGGCGACTCCAAGAGAACTGACTCTTCACTCAAAAAAGGCCGACGAGACAATAGCGGCCCTGATAGCTCCGACGCTGAAAGATGTAAAGGGAGACGGCTTTGATCCGGAGCCCTTCATACATAACGAAGACGACCTCGAACAATTTATGCTTGACGATTGCGATTGGAAATAAATTCCAGGCAAAGCGGCCTCTTGAAGGTCTTGTTTCATGACGTTTCGAGAAAGCATGTCGTGATTGGGGGTTTTAAAGTGTCGGACGAAATCAGAAAGGTTTGGGAGATTATCGAAAAATCGAGCGCATACAGGCCCAAAAGAAACGTCTGGAAGGTTACTGCGATAATAAGCATGTCGGCCCTCGTTGCCCTGTTGGCATACGTCATCTGGTGCAATCTGCCCAAGGTCCCTTCGGAAAGGGAAGCTGCTGACCAGGTTACGCGCATATTGGCAGATCAAGATTTTTCGTATACCTATGGCTTCCTTGAGGGAGCAAACGTCAAGCTGACCCACCGTGGAATCACCTCGGGAAACGCAGATGTTACGTGCTTTTTTATGCCTGGCAATGCGTCTAAAAGCTTTGACCAGATTAAAATGTATTGCACAGTGAAGTTGAAACGGCTCTACGAAGAACTTCCGTGGCTGAATGAGTGCTCTTTTACGATAAAGTGCCCTTATCACAGCAGGCCCGGAGGGCCGATAGAGTGGCGTCAGGAAGTGCGCTTTAAGTTCAGCAGGTCCATTTACAAAAAGATAGACTGGGAAAAGTTCTCTTACACAGACATTTTAAAAGCCGCAGAAGACGTCCAGTTTTAAGGACTGCGGGTGCCGGCTGCCGCACAATTCGGGCAGTCGGCATTTCGCCTGTGGAGGAAAGTTTGGAATATGAAGTTTTACACGTACAACTTCAAGGTTTGACTGCAATATATCCAGCAGTTATAATTGGTTTAATTGCACGATGTACGGTATCATATGTTGCCTTTTAAGGGAGTGAGTGTTGTGGAAGAACGAGATATCTTAGTTCCCGCGGAAGTTATCCTGAAAATACAGAAAGACTTTGAACTGGACAAGTACGAGCTTGCGACTCTTTTCGGCATAAGCCTCCGCTCCGTCCAAGACTGGCTGAAAAGCGGCATTAAAGGGGAGAGAGGCTTAAACGTCGCCATGATAGACTGCCTCCTTACGCTGCAGCTGCTCAGCGAAAAAGATCCGGAAAATTTTATGACCTTCAAACAGCTAAGGGGATTGGTGCAGAGGGTAGTTAGGGAGCCGAGCCTGGTATTTTTCCAATTCGCGCCCTACGAAGATGATTTAGGGCCTGTTGCGTTGCTGTCCTTGAAGCACCCGAAGCTTAGCTCCGTTTTCATGGCCGTGATATTTTTATTATATTTAAAGATCAAGGGAAGGACGATCAAACTTAGCGATGCCCCAAAGGCCTTAGAGGAGCAAAACGTTTTTCAGTTTTTTATGCGTCCCTCGGACAAAGACGAGCAGTGACTCAAGTGGAGGGCGGATAAAATGACTAAAGAAGAGCTTAAAGGATGCACAGATCGCT
>NZ_CALETC010000079.1:0-3972 GCF_937920065.1 Acetomicrobium mobile | reverse complement strand
TCCTCGGCAAGCTCCCTCAAGTACGACCTGCTTTCGGGGTTTAAGAAAAACTTTAGTAAAAGCTTAATCCTCGTTTGGGAAGTGATTAGGGAGTCTAGCATTATTTTCAAAAAACCACCTGCTTTAAAAATTTGTTCCTGCTAAATGCCGATCAAAGGACCGGGAAAATAAAAAACTTACCGCTAACATATGTCATTCATGAGTAAAAATACTACTCAAAAAGCGTTTCGTCAAGGTCCCATAGATGGATTTATGCAATTTAACGAAGTTAGATTTTGGATCAGCAAACTGGTGTCCAATCTGCTATTGATCTAACGACTTGGAATACATTGTTTCGTAATACTTTGCATAATTGCCCGAAGTGACTGCTTCGATCCATTCCGAGTTGTTCAAGTACCAACGGATTGTTTCTTCGATGCCTTCCTCGAATGTATGAGCAGGGTTCCAAACCAATTCCATCTTTATCTTCCTGCTGTCTATGGCGTATCTCCTGTCATGACCGGGCCTGTCCTTAACGAATCTTATCAAGCGTTCCGATTTACCCAGGAAGTGTATTATGAACTTGACGATTTCTAAATTCGTCTTTTCGTTGTTGCCTCCGATGTTGTAAACTTCGCCGGATTTTCCATTGTGAATCACCAAATCTATGGCTGAGCAATGATCGTGTACGTACAACCAATCCCTTACGTGCATTCCGTCTCCATAAACCGGTAATTCTTTGCCCTTGAGGCAGTTGGTTATCATCAGGGGTATGAGTTTTTCCGGGTGTTGGTATGGGCCGTAGTTATTGCTGCACCTGGTGATGTTAGCAGGAAGCCCAAAGGTCTTATAATAGGCCCTGACGAGTAAATCGGCGCTTGCCTTGCTTGCCGAATAGGGGCTATTGGGTTTTAGCAGGCTTTCTTCGGTAAAAGGGGGGTCTTCCGGTTTTAGGGATCCATAGACTTCATCTGTTGAAATCTGGACGAATTTTACGCCCTTTTTGTATTCTCTGCTGTATTTGTCATCGGGGGCTATCTTCCAATGCCCTTTTGCCGCTTCGAGCAATATTTGCGTTCCGATGACATTTGTCGTCAAAAACACTTCGGGCTCTTCGATGCTTCTGTCAACATGCGATTCGGCCGCGAAGTTGACAACCACGTCTACATCGTACTTGGAAAAAATACCTTCGACTACCCTTTTGTCTCGAATATTGCCTTTGACGAATCCGTATCTTGGGTCGCCGGACACGTCCTTTAGATTTTGCAAATTGCCAGCATAGGTTATGGCGTCCAAATTTATGATCCTGTAATCCTCGTATTTATCGAGCATATATCTTATGAAGTTGCTCCCGATGAAGCCCGCTCCTCCCGTGACTAAAATGGTTAGCACTTTTAAATCCTCCTATTGTTCGCACAACCGCTGTTCCTTGAGATACCGTTCCAGCGCATCTTCCCAATGGGGCAGCCTTTTAAAGCCCGCCTCGTCCAGTTTTTCTTTAGAAAGCCTTGAATTTAAAGGCCTTTTTGCCTTAGTCGGGTATTGATCGCTTGTAATTGGGTTTAACTTTACGTGAATGCCTTTTTTATCAAATATTGCCTTTGCAAATTCATACCAACTGCAGTAACCTTCATTTGTCCCGTGATAAATTCCAAATTTATCGGTTTGAATGATATCACATATTAAAACCGCTAAGTCCTTGGCGTATGTGGGCGATCCGATTTGATCGCTCACCACGTTCATCTCACTTTGAGTTTGTGCTGTTTCCAGCATGGTCTTCACAAAGTTTTTGCCCTTTTTGCCATACAACCAAGAGGTCCTGATTATGAAAAATTTTTCCAGCATGTTTTTTACGATATCTTCGCCCAGTTTTTTCGTGTAGCCGTAGTAGTTGATGGGGCTTATCGGATCATCTTCTTTGTGAGGCATTACGCCTTCTCCTGAAAAGACGTAGTCCGTGCTGACGTAAAGCATCTTAGCATCTATTTTCTTACAGGCTTTGGCGATATTTTTTGTGCCCTCTACGTTAACGGCGTAACACTTTTCCCGTTCTTCTTCTGCCCTTTCTACTGCCGTATAGGCAGCGCAGTGGACCACCACGTCAGGCTTGTGCCTCAGTATGAACTTCATAGTTTGGTCCTCGTTGCTTATGTCGAAATCTTTTCTGGTTGCGCCAATCCCTTCTATGCCCAATTGACGCAGTCTTTTTAAAACGTCTTGGCCTAACTGACCATTTGCGCCTGTAACCAACACTTTTATGCTGAAATTTGCGTCGCTATCCTTAAGTAGCGACGCCTTTTGGTCTTTTTCCGATAAAATCGGGTTTTTTACATTCCAGTCAATGGCAAGTTCCGGGTCATCGAATCTTATGCTGCGGTCGTGTTCCTTTGAATAGTATTCATCAACCTTGTACTGCACTTCAACGTCGTCCGTCAGGGTCAAAAAGGCGTGTCCGAAGCCCTTAGGCATAAATAACTGTTTTTTGTTTTTTGCAGACAGCTCGATGCCAAACCATTTCTTGTAAGTATCGGACCCCTTTCTCAAGTCCACGGCTACGTCTAAAATAGCGCCTCTCGTACACCTCACGAGTTTTGCCTGCGCTTCGGGGTTGATTTGAAAATGAATTCCTCGCAAAGTATTTTTTTTGGCCGAGTAGGAGTGGTTATCCTGCAAGAAGTCGGCATCTATGCCTTGCTCGCAGAATTTATCTTTGGAGTAAGTTTCGGTAAACCAGCCCCGATTGTCTTCAAAAAGGTCAGTTTCTACGACAAGTAAGTCTTTAAAAGGCGTCTTTGAAACTTTCATGCTTTTTTAGCGCTCCCTTTAAATTTTTTCTTTTGTGAAAATTAACAGCTCACTTAATAGCGTATTTTTCCTTCAGCAACTTTCTTTAAGTGCTCTCCATAGGGACTATTCCCGTATTTGGCGGCTGATTCAAGCAAAATTTTCTCGTCGATCCATCCGTTTCTGTATGCTATCTCTTCCGGAGCGGAGATCTTTATGCCCTGCCTTTTTTCTATGGTCCTGACGAAATCTGAAGCATCAAAAAGCGCGTCCGCGGTGCCTGCATCGAGCCAGGCAAAACCCCTGCCCAGCAATTTCACGTTTAACGTCCCGTCTTTTAGGTACAGGCGATTGAGGTCGGTAATTTCAAGTTCTCCCCTTGGGGATGGCTTGAGGGTTTTTGCGTATTGGATCACGCGGTTATCGTAAAAATATAAGCCCGTGACGGCGTAGTTTGATTTGGGTTTTTTGGGCTTTTCTTCTATGGAGATGACCTTGCCGTTATCGAACTCAACAACTCCAAAACGCTTGGGATCGTTTACGTAGTAACCGAAGATCGTTGCCATGCCCTGTTTTGTGGCTTCAACAGCTTCCTTTAGAAGCCGTGTCAGGCCGTTGCCGTAAAATATATTGTCGCCCAAGACCATGGCACAGCAGTCCCGGCAGATGAACTTTTCGCCTATTATGAAAGCCTGTGCCAATCCTTCCGGCGAGGGCTGCACTTCATAGAAAAGATTGATTCCAAATTGGCTGCCGTCGCCCAGCAGCTTTTCAAAGTTAGGCAGGTCATGGGGAGTCGAGATAATCAAAATATCCCTTATGCCGGCTAACATAAGCGTGGATAATGGGTAATATATCATTGGTTTGTCATATACCGGCAGTAATTGCTTGCTCGTGACCAACGTGAGCGGATAAAGCCGAGAGCCGGAACCTCCGGCCAAAACGATGCCCTTCAATTGTATGCCCCCTATTTTGCTGCGTTTTCGCTTTACTTGTGCTAGTTTTATTTTAGCTAAATTTCATGCCCCGATCAATGCGCATTTATTTGCGTCGGGGCTAATGCAAGCAATGATATCTTAAAGCTTTATACCCTGCCGGCTTTGACTCCTGAGACAGTTATAAAACGCGTCGCGTACGTCACTAAACATCTAAACATTAACACGATCTTTTATCTCTCTAATGCTATGTTATTCCTGGAAGGAATTATAT
>NZ_CALETC010000078.1:0-4736 GCF_937920065.1 Acetomicrobium mobile | reverse complement strand
AACCGGGCTCGCCGCCGCAACATTTCCCGCACCCAAGGCAAGAAAAATATAAACCGTCATCCCACCATCGTTTATTTTTCTGTTCGCCCATCGTAGTCTGTCGCAATCTCCTCATAAAGAAACTTCCAAAAGCCCACGCCGCCCCTGCTTGAAACTTGTTCGCATACAACATCCAAGGCAATCTCTTCAAGCTGATGAAAAGGGCCTTTAGGATTAGGCCCCAAGGCCCTCGCCACGGCCAGTTGAGACTTACATATCTCTGCTAACAAGAATCCCTCGAAGAGCTGGCATGCATTCTTCAAAGCCTCATCGGCACGATCGCGCTCCTTTGGTTTGTTATTCCTTGACGGGCCTTCAGCTAAGAAAGAACGTTTGATTGGAACATAAATATCGTATGGCATATTACATCACCACTAGTTCCCCGTGAAGGGCCCCGGCATCGTTGATGGCCTGCAGTATAGTTATGGTATCCCGCGGAGTGGCGCCAATCGAATTTAAAGCGTCGACCAAATCCTCAACTGAAGCACTGGCTTTCATCGATACGACTCTTCCTCTTTGTTCTTCTACTACCACTTCGGTTCTTGGCACTACAGCCGTCCGTCCGCCCGCAAAGGGTTCAGGTTGCACGGCTTCCGGCGCCTCGGCGACGGCAACGGTCAGATTGCCGTGTGAGACAGCAACAGCACTTATCTTAACGTTTCCTCCCAATACTACCGTGCCGGTACGCTCGTTTATGACCACCCTGGCCACAGTGTCCGGCCGAATTTCTAACTGCTCTAAAGATGCTACGAAGCTGGCGGGATATTGGGCGTATGCCGGCGGAAAGGCTACTTCCACCCTACCTGCATCGATGGGCAAAGCAATTCGGCCGAATTTCTCATTGATTGAAGAAGCTAAGCGATGAGCGGTAGTGAAATCGGGTTGACGAAGCAGCAAGGTTAGTTTAGAGTCACTCGCATACCCCATGGGGACATCCCTTTCGACAATAGCTCCTCCAGCAATCCTACCTGTAGTTGTGACGTTTTTGGCAACACGAGCCGCCATTCCTTCTGCCGTAAAGCCCCCCACTGTAACGGGACCTTGTGCTACCGCATAAACTCCGCCATTGGCGGCTTTAAGGGGTGTTTGAAGCAATACACCTCCTTCCAAGCTCTTGGCGTCGCCCAATGTGCTCACTAAAACATCCACTGTCTGGCCCGGATTCGTAAAGGGAGGAAGATTGCATACCACCGAGACGGCGGCAATGTTCCTAGAGCGTATCTCTCTCGTACCCAGGGAAAGACCGTACTGCTCTGCCATGTTTCTGATCATGCGCGTGGCCATGCCGGTCCTATCGCCAGTTCCGGGCAGTCCAACTACAAGCCCCATGCCCGTCAACTGGTTACTCCTTGCACCCTCCACCACGGCCAAGTCCTTGACCCTCACCCTTGGCGAGAGTTCTTGCGCGTATACCGCCAAAGAAAGGATACCAATCGGATTTAAAAACCAGAAGACCACTAAGCATACCAAGCATAGGGTTAAAAAACGCCGAAACATTAGATCACACCTTCCCTTTATCCGTTACATTAAAACAGGGCTTGAAGAATCTGCGTAATCAAGCCAGGCTTCTGGACTCTGGACAAAGAGCCCTTCCCTTCCACGAAAAGCTCAGGGTTGGCTAACTTAGTGCTTGATATGGTGTTATTGAAGGAAACGTCAAGTGGTCTTATCACTCCCCTAAGAGTGAGCTTGAGCGTTTCGTCGTGAGTTTTAAGATCTCTGTAGCCCTCTATTACTAAGTTGCCATTGTCCTGGACTTCCGTGACCACGCAACTTATCGTAGTCTTCAGGGAATAATCCCTTTCAGTGCTCGTATCCCCCGACATATCCGTATCTGCCTTCACTCCAAACTCGCGTATGAAATCAAATATACCCGTTCCGTCATCAACGTTATGCTTGATTTCTTTGGTCAAATCGGTGTTGGCCTCGTCATTTGCTCTTATACTTTCTTCAACTATGACCGTGACAATATCTCCAACACGAGATGGCTTGGGATCGGCGTAGAGGTTGGCGCCATCCTGCCATAGCGATTGAGCTTGTGCTGCACTTCCAAAGCTTATAAGAAGAAAGAGCAAAAACAAGGATGCTAAATGTCTTTTCATGAACTTCCCTCCTTCGCCACAACCACCCCATCACCAATGACTTTAGCCAAAACTACACGACGGCTGTCCAGATTGACCACCTTTATGATCTGGCCCAATGCCCCCGAATCCAATGCCCTTGCTATCGCTTCGATCGTAACAGCTCCGGATTTTGAATAAAAACGTACCTTATCTCCCTTTTTGACCAAATAGACAGGCTCGACATCTCGTGCGTAAATGGGTTCACCCGGTTTAAGATAGCATTTTAGCCTTTTTCCCAAAAACTCGTCCGGGGATCCGGCAATGTCTTCGCGTCGACATGTACAAGTCTTAAAATCAATATCATTAAGCGTCAAAACATCGCCATACTCAAGACTAGACATCGCTGTATAGGTAGGTGCTATCCAGTTTATGTCAAAGCGCTTGTAACGAACTGAGCCATCTTTTAGACGAATCTTGACAGATGCTTTTTCAATGCCGGGTTTGACTCTTGCAACTTCAAGTATGTCACCTTCTATGCTGTCCTTTGAAGTTATTTTTAGCTTCCAAGGCCACGCAGCCTGACGTCGAATTTCCGCACTATAAGGATCCTCGAGGGAAAAATTTATCTTGTCGGGCATGATAAGGGAAATGGTAATCCCTTGCAATCCCGAGGTTTGAATCGAGTGAAGGATTAAGTCCTTCGTGATGCCATCTTCGTCATGTGGCGTTACGGAAATGTTTGCCACTGCCATGCCATAGCGAGGGTCTCCTGATATCTCTGATATGGCACCCAATTTCACTGACGATGAAGAAGGCAAAATGATAACTTGATCGATCTTTATTGTCACATCCGGGGCAGCAAAGACCGGGCGTGCACCTAAACATGTAAGGGCTAGCAAAAGCACCAGAGAAGATAAAACCCTAAAAGCAGTCTTACCCCACACATACGACATAAATTATCGCCTCAGATTGTTTGCTATGTGCAACAACTCATCCGCCGTTTGTATGGTCTTTGAACTAGCCTCGTAAGCTCGCTGAGAAACTATCATTGCCACCATCTCCTCCACCACCTGAACGTTCGACATCTCCAACGCTCCTTGGCGAAGGGTGCCAATCCCTTCCTCGCCCGGTTCCCCCAATATGGGAAATCCGCTGGCGGGGGTCTCCAAAAATAGGTTCTTTCCTATGGCCCTCAAACCTTGGGGATTGACAAAACGAGCCAGCTCAATTTGGCCAATTTCATCAGGCTCGATATCGCCCGGCTGTCTTGCGTACACTTCACCCGTAGGACTTATAGTGATCTCCACAGTATCTTCCGGAATGGTGATTTGTGGCTCCAGAAGATAGCCGTCAGATGTGACTATTTGGCCTTCCCCATCGATGTGCCAGCTTCCGTCGCGGCTATAGGCAATAGTGCCGTCGGGTAGGGTTACCTGAAAGAAACCGTCGCCTTCTATAGCCAAATCCAAAGGGTTGTCGGTAACTTGCAAATTTCCAGGGCTCATTACGCGGCTTGTACCTACTAGCCTCGTGCCCAAGCCTATTTGTATCCCGGTGGGAATCATCGAATCGGGCTCGACAGGCGCGCCAGGTTCCCTCCCTATTTGATACATGAGGTCCTCAAATTCCGCCCTCATCTTCTTATAGCCTGTGGTATTGACATTTGCAAGGTTATTGGAGATGACGTCAAGGTTAGACTGTTGGGCGATCATACCTGTGGCTCCTGACCACAAAGCACGTATCATCATTATCACCTCTTGCGAAAACTCAAAAAATCAATCACGATCTTCCAAATGTCGTTATCAAAGATCCCGTTTGTTCGTCTTGAATGGTCAAGCTCCGAGCAGACGCCTCGTAGGCCCTTTGGCCCTCTATAAGTCGCACCATTTCGCATATAACGTTGACGTTGGATCTCTCCAGGGCTCCCGGGATAAGACGAGTCACCTCCACTGCCAAGGGTTCGCCCGAAGCGTTGCTTACTTGAAACAAATTTTTTCCGACGTTTCTAAGGTGAGTAGGATCTTGGAAGTCAAACAACTGGATTTGACCTACAACTTCTCCGTCCGCTATGACCGCGCCTGACTCACTGATTTCAACGATATCAGCGTCGCCTACAACTATGGGAGTGCCACCTTCGCCAGCGACGCTTTGACCTTCCTGAGTCACAAGGACTCCGTTAAAGTCGAGGGTAAAATTGCCTGCCCTGGTATAAAATACATTGCCTGCACCGTCTTGAAGGGAGAAAAAACCTCTTCCGGAGATAGCTACGTCAAGGGGATTATCCGTCACTCTGATAACGCCTTCAGAAGCATCTATTGCCGTTTCGGAAAGCACTACGTTGAGACTGGAATTGCCTATGGGCCAGTACATCGCTTTGCCTAAAGGCTCAACAGACTCTCTGCGTTGCACTAAAACCTCGGGAAAGGATTTATTGACCGCAATCCTCCTCTTAAAACCCACGGTGTCGATGTTTGCAAGGTTATTAGACGTTACATCAATTGCTTTTTCCTGAACCAACATCGCCGATGTAGCGCCATATATACCGCGATACATACCAAAAGAGTCCACCTTTCTTTAAAATCTTAAACACCTAACGCCAAGAGCTTGAGCTCTTCTTCAAAGCCGAATAAACAG
>NZ_CALETC010000077.1:0-4738 GCF_937920065.1 Acetomicrobium mobile | reverse complement strand
CTTTACGGGCCTGGCGCTGTAGGGAAACATGGCAACGGCCTCGCCAAAGCCGTACCTTTCCCACAGATCACCGGCAATCTGCTCAAAGTTTTCGGGTATGAGGATGCGGTGCAGCGGATCGGGCGGTTCGATGCCAAGCCTCCTTGCCAGGATCAAAGTTTGAAAGGTATCGTGCACCTTGTGCCTGTCGGGCTCCTTGAACTTCCAGTCGCTGAAGAAGCATTTGCTAGAGTAGCCTATGCGATGTTTATATTTGAAGCACAAAGAAAAAAGCAAGGACGGAACGAACTGACGTTGGGTGTCTATGAATAAATCCGCCTCGCCCATTCGCCTGCCATCGCGCCACCACCTGGCGTACTCGGGAAAGGCGGAAGGCCTGTGTTTTCTTACTACAGTATAAAGCACGTCGTCTATGAGCCCGTTATCCTTTAACAAACACTTAACGGGGTTGGAAAAGCCTCCTATCCAGGTGATATGGCTTTCAGGCCATGCCTTTTTCAAGGCGTTGAATAAGGGATTTATCATGACGACATCCCCCATGCCTGCGCCTCCGACGTAGACTAAAATGCTTTTTACGTCAAGGTGCTTGTACAGGGGGTCTTCATACCACGGTTCGTAAAGCTCCTTGGGATAATCATCGGGCCTTACCCTGTAAAGGACAACCTCAAAATCCTTGCCCGATACGGACGTAGGCCAGCTTTTAACTGCGGTCAGCATTCTTTTGCTTCCCCTTTCCGGTTTCCTTGATGCATAATTGGTATACACTAGCGACATCTCTTGCCATATCGTCGACGGTACCTATTTTATCGCGGTCGAAAAGCTGCAAGGCCTTTCTTTCGCGAAGGATATCTTCAATACCCTTTTTCCATGACCCTTTGTCTTTTGGCTCAAGCAGAGCCTCTGGGTTAAGGCACAGCTCCCTGACGGAGGGAATGTCCGAGGCAAGGATGGGAACCCCCATATCTATCGCCCGAATCAGCGTCATGCTCATCCCCTCCTCGAAGGAAGGAAACAGAAGGCAGGAACAGCGGGCGATCCACTCGTCGGCGTCCTCCCTGAAGCCCCAAAACTTCACCTTATGGGAAAGCCCAAGTTTTTCGACGAGATCCTCAAGCTCTGCCCGCATGGGGCCGTCTCCCACCACGTCTAAAAGCCATCTGCCCTCCACGTCAGCTAACGCCTTTAAGGCGACCTGCAACCCCTTTTTGGGACTCAGGCGTCCGACGAAAAGAAACTTAAAGGGGTCGTCCCTTAGGCTGCCCTGCCACCTGACGTCAGTCGGCAAAAGCCCGTTATATATCACAAAAGCTTTATCCGGCAGGTAGGGCGCAAGGTGGTCTTTAACGGTTTGGCTTACCGCTATGCAGGCACAGGCCTTTTTTAATGGAACCAGGGCGCGGGAGTGCCTGAAGGTAGCGTGTAAAGTCGCAACCCAGGAAACGCCGCTTAAAGAGCTTGCCCACCAGGCGATCCAAAAGGGAACGCGCGAGTGGGCGTGAATTATCTGCCAGCCTTCCTTTCTTGCCCTTCGGGCGACGAGTAAAGCACACCAAAGGGCGGTAAAGGGGTTTTTGGCGTGAACGGGAAGGTGCCAGACCTTTACTGTTTCGTCAAGAAACCTTTCAAGCTTTCCACCCTTGCTTACGACCATTACCTCGTGACCCTGCTTTGCCAGCGCACCGGAAAGCCAAAGGACGTGGCGCTCCACGCCGCCTTCGTGAAACTCCGGAAGCATCTGAATTACCTTAAGCGACTCCCCTTTCACCTTGCCGTCTCCCCTTCCTCAAAGGCCGAGACAATCCATCGGGCAGCGTTTTTGGCCTCGCAAAACTGCAGGCCGTGTTTGGCCGGGCTGTTGCCGTTTAAGAAAGCCCGCAATTCGCTTGCGCTTTTAATCCATCGGGCAAGGCCCAAGCTGCAAAGCTCGTCGATGGCCAAGACGAACTTTGGCACCCCGAAAAGCCGTTTGGGCGACAAGACCTTGGTCGAGATCAAAAAGCTGCAAAGACCTTCCACGGCCCTCTTTAGGCTTTTTTTCCGCTCAACGGGCAAAACCCCCACGCAGAAACCTGCCGTGGCGGCCTCGGATATCATGGATACGGAATCCTCCGTAGCCAGCAGGTGCGTTGCAAGCCCGAAGATGCCATAAACGGGGTTGTAAGGGTCGCATGAGGCGATGCACAAATATCTGATGCATGGGTATTTGTCGCGCATCTTCCTTAGCATGTCTTCCACATCTCGTGGAGTGCGCCTCGATGTCGTAACGTAGAGGTCCATGCCCTCATCGGATGCATGCTCAAACAGGGGCTCAAGGTTTTGTCCGACCCACCGGGAGGTCAGCTCGTAATTTCCGTCGCTTCCGCCCAAAAGAAGGCCTATCCTTTTATGAGACAGGGGAGGATAAAGCCTGCTTAAGGCATCGGCTTCGCTGCGTATTTTTTGGGGGGTTACCATGTTTGGTGCACCTAAGGTGACATATACGTTGCAGGCCGGCTTGGGACAGTCGTGCTTTGGCACGATGGCAAAATCAAAGGGACTCACTCCCAGGCCGGAGGGGGTCATTATGGTTGCACACCTGCATTTAAGCAGTCGAGCAAGGGCAAAACAGTAAAGCGACGCACTGCTTCCCGCTGACAGGAAAAGGGCGTTTTCTTGCTTTACTCCCGAGGCGTCAAGCAGATTTTTTGCCCTATCAAGCAGGCTAAGTGCCCCTGCGCGGGCAAGCCATCGGCGGATGAAACCTTCGTCTTTTGCCGCAAGCCTTCGCCCAAGAACCTTAAGCAGGTAAAAGCCCTTGAGTCCGGCCGATAAACCTTTGTGGCCTAAGGAGGCCTCAGGTAAATTTGTCGTTGCTTCGTTAATGCCAAGCTCATATACATGGCAACCTGTAAGCTCGGATAAAAAATGAGCGACGCCGCGGCTTTGGTTGACGTGTCCGCGGATGCCGTCGCTTATTATGAAGACTGCCTTTAAATTTTTGCCCTCGACTTGCGATTTAGACATATCGACGAAAAGCTCACCTAGACTTCCCTATAGATGGTTTCCTTTCTGTCGGGACCCACGCCCAACATCATGACGGGAAGCCCCGTCTGATCTTCTATGAACTTAACGTAATCGCGTGCGGCCTGAGGAAGGTCCTCCATGGCCCTTGCCCCCCTGGTATCCTCGCTAAACCCCTTAAACGTCCTGTAAAGGGGCTTGACCTGGGATAGCATCCAGGTGTCCGCCGGGTAATCATCGAGCTTTTTACCCTCGTACTCGTAGGCCACGCACACCTTTATCTCCTCAAGTCCCGACAGCACATCAAGCTTGGTTAGCGCAAGGTGGGTAGCACCGTTGATCCTCGCGGCATATTTCAAGGCGACCAAATCAAGCCAGCCGCACCTCCTGGGGCGTCCCGTCGTAGCGCCGTACTCACGGCCCTTTTCCCTCAGGTATTTGCCCATTTCGCCCAGGTCCTCGGAAGGGAAAGGGCCCTCGCCGACCCTGGTACAGTATGCCTTGGCCACGCCTATGATCTTGTCAATGCTTTTTGGCCCCACGCCCGTGCCCGTGAACACCCCGCCGCAGGTCGGATTGGAGCTTGTAACGTAGGGGTAGGTGCCGTGGTCTATGTCAAGCAATGTACCTTGAGCGCCCTCAAAGAGGACGCATTTGCCCTCGTTTAAGGCCTTTGCGATAATGGCCGAGCCGTCACCGATATAGACGGACAGCCTTTCGCTCCAGGACATGGCCTTTTCGTAAACCGCATCGAAGGACATTGGCGTTTCCTTGTATATCCTGGTTATTATCTGGTTTTTCAAGCCCAGGATGTAATCCAGCTTATCGCGAAGCATATCGGGATGCATCAGGTCGTACACCCTTATGCCCGTCCTGTTGAACTTATCGACGTAGCAAGGCCCTATGCCCTGACCCGTCGTTCCTATTCGTTTTTCCTTGGATCTCACGCTTTCTTCCAGCTGGTCCAAGACCTTATGGTAGGGCATTACGACGTGAGCCGAACCGCTCACTACCAACCTGGCCCTGTCCATGCCCTGCGATGAGAGCTCGCCCAGCTCCTCAAATAACCTGTCGGGGTCAACCACAACGCCGTTGCCCACGACGCAGACCTTGCCGGAGTAAAGCATGCCCGAGGGCAGGATATGAAAGACGTATTTTTTGCCCTCCACTATGACCGTGTGTCCGGCATTGGCACCCCCCTGATAGCGCACTACCACATCGCACTTTGGCATTACAGCGTCCACGACCCTGCCTTTACCCTCGTCTCCCCACTGCATTCCTACGATGACTTCAGCTGTGCCCCTCATGATTACGCTCCCCTCTCAAATGGCGCACTAACTCCTCCACGGTCACAAATTTTACACCAACTACGGGATTTTGACTTAACTCCTTCAAAAAGACCAATGTCTTGGGGCGTGCATGACATATGACAACGGCATAGCCGTTTTTTTGCGCCTGCCTTGCGGCTCGCTCAAGCTGCGATCGCATAAACTTAACGTCCTCAAGATGGTCGACAAAGGCGCCGTTTTCCAAGGCCAGCAAGCCTGCCTTTTTTGCCTCAGCTGCAGCCACCGACGAAGAGGCCGTCCTGCTGTCGACGAATACCTTAAAATTTCCCCTTTGGGCTTCTTCCTTGAGACCTTCCATGGCGGCGCGCATTACCCTCATATCGGAGGTGGCAGCCGAACCGCGGTGATTGTTCGCACCTATCGCACCCGGAAGCGATTCGATGGCTCTT